>NZ_JBUDGD010000020.1:0-90670 GCF_055484735.1 Pseudomonas sp. 15C
TCGCGAGCAGGCTCACTCCTACAGGGGAACGCATTTCAACCTGTAGGAGTGAGCCTGCTCGCGATGGCGGTATTGAATGGTTACAGGTCTTTCAGAATGTCCGCCATGTCATCGGCGTGTTCTTCTTCCTGGGCCAGAATGTCTTCGAAGATACGCCGGGTGGTCGGGTCCTTGTCGCCGAGGTACTGGATGATCTCGCGGTAGCTGTCGATGGCGATCCGCTCGGCCACCAGATCTTCGTAGACCATTTCCTTGAGCGTATTGCCCGCCACGTATTGCGCGTGGGACAGCCGCGACAGTACGTCCGGATTGAACTCCGGTTCACCGCCCAGTTGCACGATGCGTTCGGCCAGGCGATCAGCGTGCTCGGCTTCCTGGACTGCATGCTCGAGGAACTCATCGGCGGCTGCTTTGGCTTTCAGGCCGGTGGCCATGAAGTAGTGACGTTTATAGCGCAAGGTGCACACCAGTTCGGTGGCCAGCGATTCGTTGAGCAGGCGCAGCACTTCTTCCCGGTTGGCGCTGTAGCTCTCGGTGACGGCGCCGTTTTCGACGTGTTGCCGCGCACGTTCGCGCAGGGTTTGTACATCTGACAAATGCAGGTCGTCGCTCATGTGAGTCTCTCCTGGAGGCTAATCCGATGGGCGCCACGTTCTGCTGACGCGGTCGCTACCCATGCTGTGAGTGACGCGCGCGGCGAAAAGTTTTACGCGATTTGCGCCGACCGTGGCGTCAACCCGGAGCGCTGCGCTTCTTCACGCAGCCAGGCGAAAAAGGCCCGCACCGGCGGATGCCGCTCGCGGCCCGGCACGCACAAGGCGCTGTAGCCGGCGCCATCGACCTGCACCTCGCCGCGGTACGGCACCAGCACACCGCTGGCGACGCTTTGCGAAACCAGAATATTGCTCGCCAGCACCAGGCCTTGTCCGGCGATCGCCGCTTGCAGGGCGTAATGCTCTTCGTCGTATTCGCGGATGGCCGGTGTCGGGCTCAGCCAGTTCTCGCCAGACTTTGCGCACCACGCCTGCCAGCCATGCGCGTAGAGCTTCGAGTTGTACCAGTGCACGCTGATCAGCGTCGGCGTGCGCCGCGCGGCCAGCGCCACCTGCTCGGGCGAGCCGTAGACGCCGAACGACTCATCGAACAGGCACAGGCCATACAGGTTCGGGTAGTCGTCGAGGCTGTAGCGCAGCACCAGATCGACGCTGGCGTCCTGATGCAGATCGATGACTTCGCAGTGGGTGTCGAGGCGCACATTGATATCCGGATGCTGCGCATAGAAACGCCCGAGCCGCGGCACCAGCCACAGCGCGGCGAACGCCGCAGTGGTCGAGAGCGTCAGGCTGCTGCCGCTGCGTTGCGGGCGCAGGGTATCAACGCATTGCGCCACCTCCAGCAGCGCGCCGTGCAGGCTGCGAAACAGACGTTCGCCACCCTCGGTCAGGCGCACCTGGCGCGGCAGACGCTCGAACAGCGCCACACCAAGCCAATCCTCCAGGGCGCGGACCTGATGAGAAATCGCAGTAGGCGTGACGCAAAGCTCTTCGGCAGCAGCCTTGAAACTCAGCAGTCGGGAGGCTGATTCAAAAGCACGCAGGGCGGTCAGCGGCAACGAGGCGAACATGGGCAACTCCATGGGTGAAATCAATTCATCCCGACTGATTTTTGCTCATTTGAGATGACGCAGCGGCCAGCTTCAAGCTGCAAGCGTCAAGTGGTTAAATTCTAGTCAGGAGATTTATAGATGAGCAGGATTCTTGTGGTGCACGGCAGTCCACGGGGTGAGCGGTCGACTTCGCGGCGGCTGGCGGAAGGTTTTTTGAGTGCCTGGCAGGCGCGTCACTCGGGGGCGCAGGTGACTCGCCGTGAGGTGGGGCGAGCGCTGATTCCGGCGGTCAGCGAGGCGTTTGTGGCGGCGGCGTTCTATCCGGAGCCCGAGGCGCGACCGTTGGTGATGCAGGCGGATCTGGCGTTGAGTGACGCGTTGGTGGGTGAACTGTTCGACCATGATCTGCTGCTGATTTCCACGCCGATGTACAACTTCAATGTGCCCAGCGGCCTCAAGGCCTGGGTCGATCAGATTGTGCGTCTGGGGCTGACCTTCGACCACACGCTGGACAACGGCGTCGCCCAGTACACGCCATTGTTGCAGGGCAAGAAAGCCCTGATCGTCACCAGTCGCGGCGGATTTGGCTTCGGCCCCGGCGGCGAGCTGGAGGCCTTGAACCATGCCGATCCGTGGCTGCGCACGGCGCTGGGTTTCATCGGCATCAATGACGTCACGGTCGTCGCCGCCGAAGGCGAGGAGTCTGCCGAACGCACCTTCGCGGTATCGGTGGCCGCGGCCGAGCAACGGCTGCTCGACCTGGCCCGGACATTCTGATGGCCTGGCTGTTCTTGCTGATCGCTGCCGGGTTTGAAGTGACGTTCGCCATGGGCCTGAAGTAGGCTGGTGGTCGAGTTGTCATGATCCGCGTGGATGCTTGGCGGGCGTTTTGCACATCTTGCATCCACTCACCGACTACAAGGATGTCCGCCGATGTCGACACGTTATCCACTGGTGCTGGTGCCGGGCATGCTCGGGTTCGTCCGGCTGGTGTTCTACCCGTATTGGTACGGCATCATCAAGGCGTTGCGCCGCACGGGGGTGACGGTGATTGCCGTGCAGGTGTCGCCGCTCAATTCAACTGAGGTGCGTGGCGAGCAGTTGCTGGCGCGAATCGATGAAATCCTGCGCGAGACCGGTGCGCACAAGGTCAATCTGTTCGGCCACAGCCAAGGGGCGCTGACCGCGCGTTATGCGGCGGCGAAACGCCCGGATCTGGTCGCCTCGGTGACGTCCGTGGCCGGGCCGAACCACGGTTCGGAACTGGCTGACTATCTTGAAACCAACTATCCCGCCGACAGCGCCCGGGGCCGCCTGCTCGAAGCCCTGCTGCGCCTGGTCGGCTGGGTCATGGCCTTGCTCGATAGCGGCTACCACGGGCCGAAACTGCCGGTGGATATTCATGCCTCGCACCATTCGCTGACCACGGCGGGCGTAGCGCTGTTCAATCAGCGTTATCCACAGGGCTTGCCGCAAACCTGGGGCGGGCACGGGCCGGAAGAGGTCAACGGTGTGCGTTATTACTCGTGGTCGGGCACGTTGCAGCCGGGCAAGACTGATCGGGGCGGCAATCTGTTCGACGGGACGAATCGCAGCTGTCGGCTGTTTGCGAAAACCTTCGTGCGCGAGCCGGGGCAGTGCGACGGCATGGTCGGACGTTACAGCTCACACTTGGGTACGGTGATTGGCGATGACTATCCGCTGGACCACTTCGACATCGTCAACCAGTCGTTGGGGCTGGTGGGCAAGGGCGCGGATCCGGTAAGGCTGTTTGTCGAGCATGCGGCGCGGCTGGAGGCGGCCGGGTGTTAGCAGGCAGACCGGGTTATCGTTCATCGCGAGCAGGCTCACTCCTACAGGGAGCGCATTTCAACTGCAGGAGTGAGCTTGCTCGCGATAGGGCCGGATCAGACGACGCCGATTTTGCGCCCCAGCACCGTGGTCCAGCGCTCAGACAACACCACCCCACCCAACGTCAGCAACCCGCCGACCAGGTGATACATCGCCAACTGCTCCTTTAACACCACTGCCGCAATCAACGCGGTAATCAACGGCAGCAAGTTGAAAAACAGCGTCGTGCGGCTCGGCCCCAGACGCTGCACTGCCTGCATCCACGCCAGCGGCGCGAGCATCGATGCCAGCAGGCAAGCGTACAGCACCAGCGGAATGTTCTGCGCGGTCAGCCCGGTTTTCGGCGAAGCGGCGTACAGCGGAAACAACACGACGATCGCCACCAGTACCTGCAAATACAACAGCACCAGCGGTGGCAAACGCAGCTGCCATTTTTTCAGCAGCGTGCTGTAGATCGCGTAGGCCAGCGTGGCGATCAGCATCATCGCATCACCCAGATTCACCCCGTGTTGCAGCAGACTGCCAAGGCTACCGGACGACACCACCACCAACACTCCGGCGAATGACAGCACCGCGCCAACCAGCGCCCCGGCGGTCAGGCGTTGCCCGAGGCTGATGATCGCCATGGCCAGCGACATCAAGGGCATCAGCGAGAGGATGATGCCCATGTTGGTCGCAGTGGTCAGGGTTGCGGCAAAGTAGGCGAGGCTCTGATAGACCGCCATGCCCAGCACGCCGAGGATGAAAATCCTGCCCAGGTTCGGGCGAATCTGCGGCCAGTGCGCAATGACTGTCTTGAGCATGAACGGGGTGAACAGCAGGCCGGCCAGCAGCCAGCGGTAGAAACCGATCTCGGCCGGGAAAATCGCCCCGACCGCCAGTTTGTTGATTACGGTATTGCCGGCCCAGATAAAAATCGCCAGCAGTGGAAACGCGTATTGCATGAGTTGAAACCAGTACGTTAATGAACGGCAATTATCCCTTGTCCGGATGCAGCCCTATACTGCGAACCGGACAAATCGCCACTGCAACCGGACAGCATGAACAGCAAACACATCGATCTGCTGGATTTCAGCGAACTGCCGTCGGCGGTGTACTTTCGCTACGCCGATTTCAATGCTCACGAATTTGCCGCGCCGCATCGACACCCGTGGGGCACGCTGGAATACGCGGCGCACGGTGTGCTGCACATGGATGTCGACGGCAACCGCTTCATGTCACCGCCGCAATACGCCGTGTGGGTGCCGCCGCAGGTCGAACACAGTTTCTATAGCCATCAACCGGTCAACTATCGCGCGGTGTGCCTCGATCCCAAGGTCTGCGCCGAGTTGCCGGCGCGGGCTTGTACTCTGGCGATCAGCGATATTCTCAAGGCGATCCTCAAGGACTTCGCCGCCCGAGATGTGAAGATCCCGCAACTGGATGCCGATCAGCGCCTGGCCCAGGTATTGGTCGATCAGCTGCAGCAGGCGCCGGTGCACGAATGCTACCTGCCGTACGCCAGCAGCCCCGGCTTGCTGGCGATTCTCGACATGCTGCAAGCTGAGCCGGGCAATAATCAGCCGCTGGCCCACTGGGCGCTGCAGGTGCATGTCAGCGAGCGCACGCTGGCCCGGCAGTTTGTTCGCGAGCTGGGGATGAGCTTCGGTGAGTGGCGCCAGCGCTTGCGTTACCTCGCCGCCATCGAGGCGCTGGAAACTGCACGGAGCGTGCAGGAAATCGCTTTTGATCTCGGTTACAGCAGCGGCTCGGCGTTCATCGCCATGTTCGCCCGTCGAGCCGGGTGCACGCCGGAGCAATACCGCCGCAGCCACCTGGAAGGCAGGAAGGTGTAACAGGATTTGGCTACACTCCAGCCGAGGCCGCATCCATCGGTGCGGCAACCAGGAGAAAACTCCATGAAGATGTTGCGTGTGCCTTTGTTGATGATCGGTCTGCTCCTGTGTTCCCAGGGTTTCGCCGCCACGGCGCAACAGAACAAGATGACCACCTGCAATGCCGATGCGACCGCCAAGAGCCTGAAGGGTGACGAGCGCAAAACCTTCATGAGCACCTGCCTCAAGGCCACCCCGGCAGCGAACGACGGCAAGGTCCTGACCCCGCAGCAGCAGAAGATGAGTACCTGCAATGCCGACGCGAAAACCAAGGCGCTGACCGGCGATGCGCGGAAGGCGTTCATGAGTGATTGCCTGAAGAAGAAATAAGCGGTGCGATGGGGCGCCCAATAATGTGATCGTCTCCAGATTGACCCTCACCCTAGCCCTCTCCCAAAGGGAGAGGGAACCGATCGGGGATGATGAGCAAATGCGTCGACCTGAGAATGCTTCATCGAATCCATAATCGATTGGGTAGTGCAGATCGATGAAGGTCTTGGAGCAATGCGGTCGGTCCCCTCTCCCTTTGGGAGAGGGCTAGGGTGAGGGAAAAATTCGCAAGCCATGCGCGAAAATCCGAAACCCCGCATATCCCTAGTGCTCTCCCCGGATCGCTGGCAGACTGCCCATCCTTTTACGCCGTTCGTTTTGAGGCTGTATGCCAACGTTTTCTCAGCGTCATGTCGTGTTCTGGGTCAGTTGCATCATCATTTTCGGCGGTCTGCTGCTGGTGCTGCCGCTGCGTTTGTTGCCGAGTCTGCTGGCCGGGTTGCTGGTGTTCGAGCTGGTCAACATGCTGACCCCGCAGTTGCAGCGCTTGATCGAGGGCCGGCGTGCGCGTTGGCTGGCGGTGGCCTTGCTGGGCACACTGGTGGTGAGTGTGCTGGCGCTGATCTTCGCCGGTGCGATCAGTTTCCTGTTGCACGAAGCCGAAAACCCCGGCGCTTCCCTCGACAAGTTCATGGGCGTGGTCGATCGTGCGCGCGGGCAATTGCCGCCGTTCATCGACGCCTATCTGCCGGCCAGTGCGGCGGAGTTTCGCGTAGCGATTGGCGAATGGATGGGCAAGCACCTGTCCGACCTGCAACTGGTCGGCAAGGACGCCGCGCACATGTTCGTCACGCTGCTGATAGGCATGGTGCTCGGTGCGATCATTGCGCTGCAACGCATCCCCGACGTGACCAAACGCAAGCCACTGGCTGCGGCACTGTTCGATCGTTTGCACCTGTTGGTGCAGGCGTTTCGCAACATTGTTTTCGCACAAATCAAGATTTCCCTGCTCAACACCTTCTTCACCGGGATCTTTCTTGCGGTGGTTCTGCCAATGTTCGGGATCAAGCTGCCGCTGACCAAGACCCTCATCGTGCTGACTTTCCTGCTCGGCCTGCTGCCGGTGATCGGCAACCTGATTTCCAACACGCTGATCACCATCGTTGGCCTGTCGCTGTCGATCTGGGTGGCCGTTGCGGCGCTGGGCTATCTGATCGTTATCCACAAGCTCGAATACTTTCTCAACGCGCGCATCGTCGGCGGGCAGATCAGTGCCAAGTCGTGGGAGTTGCTCCTGGCAATGCTGGTGTTCGAAGCCGCATTCGGTTTGCCGGGAGTGGTGGCGGGGCCGATTTATTATGCGTACCTGAAGAGCGAACTGAAGCTCGGAGGAATGGTTTGAAAAGCAGCTTTCAGTTGCAAGCTTCAAGCGGCAAGTAAAAGCAAAAGCAAAAGCTGCAGCGGCTCTTGTTTTTGCTTTTGCTCTTACTTGTCGCTTGCAGCTTAAAGCTTGCAGCTGGCGCTAAACGCCATACCGTTTACGGGCTTCAATCGCCAGGCCGCTGCCGATGCTGCCGAAGATATTGCCTTCGACATGCCGCGCGTTCGGCAGCATCGCCGAGACGCTGTTGCGCAGTGCCGGGATGCCGCTGGAGCCCCCAGTGAAGAACACCGTATCAACCTGATCGACTGCTACGCCGGCGTCATTCAACAACTGCGTAACGCTGCCGCGCACGCGCTCAAGCAAGGCTTCGATCGCGGATTCGAACAGCGTGCGGCTTAGCTCGACGCTCAGCCCCGCTTCAATGCGATCCAGCGGCACATGGCGGCTGTCGGTGTGGGTCAGCTGGATCTTGGTTTCTTCGACTTCCATCGCCAGCCAGTGCCCGGCGCGTTGTTCGATCAGCTTGAACAGACGGTCGATGCCGCCGGTGTCTTCGATGTCGTAGCGCATGCTGCCCAGCGCCAGCGTCGACTTCTGCGAGTACACCGAGTTGATGGTGTGCCAGGTCGCCAGGTTCAAGTGGTGGCTGGTCGGCATGTAGGCGCCGCTTTTCATCCGGCTGCCGTAGCCGAACAGCGGCATCAGGCCTTGCAGACTCAGCTGTTTGTCGAAGTCGGTACCGCCGATGTGCACGCCGCCTGTGGCGAGGATGTCGTCGTGACGGTTATCAAGCGCGCGCCGCTCGGGCGACAGGCGCACCAGCGAGAAGTCCGATGTACCGCCGCCGATGTCGACGATCAGCACCAGTTCTTCTTTCTCGATAGTCGACTCGTAGTCGAACGCCGCGGCGATCGGTTCGTACTGGAACGACACCTCTTTGAAACCGATCTTGCGAGCGACCTCGACCAGAGTGTCTTCGGCTTCCTGGTCGGCCAGCGGATCGTCATCGACGAAGAACACCGGGCGCCCCAGCACCACTTGCTCGAATTCGCGACCGGCGGCGGTTTCGGCGCGGCTCTTGAGCTGGCCGATGAACAGCCCGAGCAGGTCCTTGAACGGCATCGCCGTGCCGAGCACGCTGGTGTCGTGCTTGATCAGCTTGGAACCGAGCAGGCTTTTCAGCGAGCGCATCAGCCGGCCTTCGTAGCCTTCCAGATACTCGTGCAGCGCCAGGCGTCCGTAGACCGGACGGCGTTCCTCGATATTGAAGAAGACCACCGAGGGCAGGGTGATCTTGTCGTCTTCCAGCGCGATCATGGTGTCCATGCCGGGGCGCAGCCAGCCGACGGTGGAGTTGGACGTGCCGAAGTCGATGCCGCAGGCACGGGCTGGAGAGGCGTCTTTCATGTCTTTCGGTTCCGGTCAAAAAAACGGCCGCGCAGTGTATGTCAGTGCGCGCCAGATTCGAAGGCCGGTCATCTGCTATTTCGCATCCCGGTTGCCTTGAAACCTCGCGGTTCGCCCCAAACTTGCTGGCATGGGCCGGCAGATACACCGGCGGTCAGCAGAACCGCCGTCCACTGCCGATAAACTTCTGCGGCGCCACCCGGTCACAATCTTGAGATCGGTCAACCCGGCACGTGCCAATCGGGCGCAGGCTGGCAACGGCGCGAAATCGATAACGGATGGTGATCCTTCAATGGACTTCAAAGACTATTACAAGATACTCGGCGTGGAGCCGACAGCGGACGACAAGGCGATCAAGGCGGCCTATCGCAAGCTGGCGCGCAAATACCACCCCGATGTCAGCAAGGAAAAGGACGCCGAGGCCAAATTCAAAGACGCCTCGGAAGCCTATGAAGCGCTGAAAAGCGCCGACAAGCGCGCCGAATACGACGAACTGCGCCGTTATGGTCAGCACGGTCAGCCCTTCCAGGGGCCACCGGGCTGGCAGAGCCGTGGCGGCTTCGGCGGCGGTGGTGCCGATACCGGCGACTTCTCGGACTTCTTCAGTTCGATCTTCGGCAATCGCGGCCCCGGTTTCGGCGGCGGCGAAGGCCGGCAATCCCGTGGACGGCGAGGGCAGGACGTGGAAATGGAATTGCCGGTGTTTCTTGAGGAAACCCTGTCGGACGAGTCGAAGAAAGTCACCTTCCAGGTGCCGCAATACAACGCGCACGGCCAGCACGTCAGCAACACCAGCAAGAGCCTCAACGTGAAGATTCCGGCGGGCGTTGCCGATGGCGAGCGCATCCGCTTGAAGGGCCAGGGCGCGCCGGGCGTCGGTGGCGGGGCGAATGGTGATCTGTACCTGACCATCCGCTTTGCGCCGCACCCCAAGTTCGATGTCGAAGGCGACAACCTGATCATCACCTTGCCGCTGGCACCGTGGGAGCTGGCGCTGGGCACCGAAGTGGCGGTACCGACCCTGACCGGCAAGATCAACCTCAAGGTGCCGGCCGGCAGCCAGAACGGCCAGCGCATGCGTGCCAAGGGGCACGGTTTGAAGAGCAAGAGCGGCGAGCGCGGCTATCTGTTCGTGCAACTCAAGGCTGTGATGCCGAAAGCGGCCGACGATGAGGTCAAGGCGCTGTGGCAGGAACTGGCGAAAAAAGCCGCGTTCAACCCGCGCGAGAACTTCTGAATTCGATGACGGAGTAGCCCATCATGAGCACCCCCCTGAGCGTTCAACTGGACATGGCAGAATTCTGTGAGGCGGCCGATCTGTCGGACGTCTACGTGATCGAGATCGTCGAACACGGCATTCTCGAACCTCAGGGCGGGCCGCCGCGCGAATGGCGCTTCACCGATTACGAACTGGCCCTGGCCAAACGCGCCGCCAAGCTGCGACGCGACCTGGAGCTGGAGTGGGAGGGCGTCGCCCTGGCGCTGGACCTGCTCGAAGAAGTGCGCGAGCTGCGCGCCGAAAACCGCATGTTGCGCCAGCGTCTGGGGCGCTTGCTGGTCGAATAGAGCCGCCATCCACAGTTATTGTGTGCACATGTTTTTCTGGTTTGAACGGGCGGATCGGTCTGCTAGTTTGCGCTGAGGGTCGGCATTGGACGCCGATTCCCGCGGCGCCACTGCATGCCGTGGCGCTGCGCCGTTCTTACAAGGAAACGTACTCATGCCAGTCAAACCCAAACCGCCAACGCCCGGCACGACCCGTGTCGATGTACCCCCTCGCCCGCGCACGCCGGCTGATTCAACGCCGTCCGGAGCAGAAACAACCCGGTTCACGCCTGACCCCGTGACGCGCCGAACACCTGGCGATACGCCTGAAGCTGCCGGCAGCACCGCCGATTCCTCGCAGGCAACGACCTCGAGGGTGCAGGTGCACGTATCGACGTCCACTACCGCTGAAACTGTCAGCGCCGACGTCTCCGCGCTGCAGCAATACCTGATACCCGCGGCGACCACCTTGCCTGATGCTGACGCGGAGGGCGTTCGCACGTTCAAGGGGCGGCGCTACGCCGATGTTCAGGGGGGCGGCACGGTGTTGCTCGCTGTCGATGCGCAAACCGGGCTGCACCGGGCCCGCCTGGCGAGCGAACTGCAAGCCTCGGGGCCGGTGCTGGCACATGACGCAGCCAGCAACCACTGGTATCCATTGCAGGATTTCACCATTTCCACGCCGCAGGCTGTCATGCCGCGCAAGAGCCGTCGCTCGCCTCGCCGCAGTGACGACGAGTTTGAAATGGCCCTGGAGGAATTGCCGCGCACTGATGACGGGGAATCGGAAGAGTTTTTCCTCGCCTCCGAATCCATGCCGATCAAACCCTATACGGCTCAGGAGTTGAGCACGATGCGCAGCGAAACGCGCTATTCGTTTCTCGGTAACCAGTTGGGCACTTACAACCGCGCCAACAATGGCAAATATCCGCTACGTGACGTTGCCGGCAGACCGATCCGCATTCGAAAGTTGCAGACCAAAGTGCGCTTTGAAAACGGCGATCTGTTCACCTCCGAACATATCAAGCCCTACATCAAGTACGAAGGTTATGAAGATGTGGCGATGCTCTACGAAGAAAAGTTGCAGTGGCGAGTGTTTACCGAGGCGGACATGAAAGTCCCCGGTGAAAAGGCCTTGATCGGCCAGTCCATGGTGGTGGCCAACCGGCGCATCGCCAAGGGCGAGGCCATCGGCGTCTACGGCGGTGTCATCACGCCGGCAAGGTTCGTACGGCCTTATGAACAGACGTTCAGCATGCTCGCCGGGATGCGTCTGCAATATGGCCCGGGGCGAATGCTGCCTGATCCGCTGGCGGTCCTGGGCGACAACATCATTTCCCGGATCAACTCCAATTTCGAATACAACGAAGCAGGCAAGCCGATTCGCCAGGCACCGAATGGCTATAACGTAGAAACCGTGCCGTTCGATATCGAGGCGCAACAATGGGTTGGCGATAAACAGGTGACCCGCGACTTTATTCTGAACACGCTGTTCGCTTCGCAGGACATCCCCGCAGGCACCGAGCTGCGTCTGGATTACAACTACAGCGAACAACAGATGTCGTGGGCGTTCCCTGACTGATCAGGCCGCGCTGCCGGGAATGGACGAGCGCCCGTTTCCGACAGCGCAACCGCCATCAGAACAGGAAGTAACGCTGCGCCATTGGCAAGGTTTCCGCCGGCTCACACCACAGCAACACGCCGTCGGCCTTGACCTGATAGGTTTGCGGGTCGACATCGATGTCCGGCAGGTAATCGTTGTGGATCAGGTCGGTTTTCTGCACGTCACGGCAACCTTTGACCACGGCGATTTTCTTTTTCAAACCCAATGCTTCGGGCAATCCGGCGTCTTGCGCCGCCTGACTGATAAAGGTCAGGCTGGTGGCATGCAGCGAGCCACCGTAACTGGCGAACATCGGGCGGTAGTGCACCGGCTGCGGGGTCGGAATCGAGGCGTTGGCATCACCCATCAGGCTCGCGGCAATCGCGCCGCCCTTGAGAATCAGCGTCGGCTTGACACCGAAGAATGCCGGACGCCACAGCACCAGATCAGCCCACTTGCCGACTTCCACCGAGCCGACTTCATGGCTGATGCCATGGGTGATCGCCGGGTTGATGGTGTACTTGGCGATGTAGCGCTTGGCGCGGAAGTTATCGTTGCCTTCGCCGTCCTGCGGCAGCGGGCCGCGCTGTTTTTTCATTTTGTCGGCGGTCTGCCAGGTGCGCGTGATGACTTCGCCGACACGGCCCATGGCCTGGCTGTCGGAGCTGATCATCGAGAATGCGCCGAGGTCATGGAGGATGTCTTCGGCGGCAATCGTTTCGCGGCGGATGCGGCTTTCGGCAAACGCGACGTCTTCGGCAATGCTCGGGTCGAGGTGGTGGCAGACCATCAGCATGTCGAGGTGTTCGTCGATGGTGTTGCGGGTGAACGGGCGGGTCGGGTTGGTCGAACTCGGCAAAACATTGGGGAAACCACAGGCCTTGATGATATCGGGCGCGTGCCCGCCGCCGGCCCCTTCGGTGTGATAGGTGTGGATGGTGCGGCCCTTGAACGCGCCGAGAGTGGTTTCGACAAAGCCGGATTCGTTGAGGGTGTCAGTGTGGATCGCCACCTGCACGTCGAACTGATCGGCGACGCTCAGGCAGTTGTCGATACTCGCCGGGGTGGTGCCCCAGTCTTCGTGCAGCTTGAGGCCGATGGCGCCGGCCTTGACCTGTTCGATCAACGGTTCCGGCAGGCTGGCGTTGCCCTTGCCGGTGAGGCCGATGTTCATCGGGAACGCGTCGGCCGCCTGAAGCATGCGCGCCAGGTGCCAAGGGCCGGATGTGCAGGTGGTGGCGTTGGTGCCGGTGGCCGGGCCGGTGCCGCCGCCAATCATCGTGGTGACGCCGCTCATCAGTGCTTCTTCGATCTGCTGCGGGCAGATGAAATGGATGTGGGTGTCGATGCCGCCAGCGGTGAGGATCATGCCCTCGCCGGCAATCACTTCGGTGCCGGCACCGATGGCGATGGTCACGTCGGGCTGCACGTCGGGGTTGCCGGCCTTGCCGATCGCCGCAATGCGCCCGTCCTTGAGGCCGACATCGGCCTTGACGATGCCCCAGTGGTCGATGATCAGCGCGTTGGTGATCAGCGTGTCGACCACTTCCGCAGCGAGCAACTGGCTTTGGCCCTGACCGTCGCGGATGACCTTGCCGCCACCGAATTTCACTTCTTCGCCGTAGGTGGTGAAGTCTTTCTCGACTTCGATCCACAGCTCGGTGTCGGCCAGGCGCACCTTGTCGCCGACGGTGGGGCCGAACATGTCGGCGTAGGCGCTTCTGGAAATTTTCATGCTGCGTCCTTCAGGAAAATGGTGGTGAGCCATGGACCCTCACCCTAGCCCTCTCCCGGAGGGAGAGGGGACTGATCGCGGTGAGGCGGTTATCGGTGATCGGCTCTCTATCTCGGGAGAGGTGACTGATCGCGGTGATCGGCTCCCTCTCCCTCGGGAGAGGGCTGGGGTGAGGGGCGGCGGTGCACGCCGATGTCAGAGATCACCCATGATGCGTCCGGCAAAGCCGAACACCCGCCGATGCCCGGCGTAATCCACCAGCTCGACTTCGCGGCTCTGCCCCGGCTCGAAACGAACCGCCGTGCCGGCCGGAATGTTCAAGCGCATGCCGCGGCTGGCGGCGCGGTCGAACAGCAGTGCGTCGTTGGTCTCGAAAAAGTGATAGTGCGAGCCGACCTGAATCGGCCGGTCGCCGCTGTTGGCGACTTTCAGGCTGACGGTGCGGCGGCCGACATTGAGTTCGATGTCGCCGGGCTGGATCTGGTATTGGCCAGGAATCATCACTGGGCTCCTTGCAGAATCTTGTAGTAGAGAGCGGTTGGGCGATACGTGCCGTGGGGGTCGCAGGCGTAGTCGGGGATTTCCCCGGCGCGGCTGTAACCCAGGGCTTGATAGAAATCTTCCGCGGGCGAGCCGGCTTCGGTATCGAGATAGAGCAGGCCGCGCTGGTGTTTGCGCGCTTCGAGCTCCAGCGCCTGCATCAGCTGCTGACCGAGGCCGCGCCGCCGCGCGTGTTCGCGCACCAGCAGTTTCTGCACTTCGGCGCGATTGCGGCCGTTGGCTTTCTGGCACAGGCCCAATTGCACGCTGGCCAGCACTTGCTCGTCCTTGACCACCACCCAGAGCAGCACGCTGCCCTTGTTGACGCTGTCCTGCACCTCATCGAAATAGACGCGCGCCTGCGCTGCATCGAGGTCAGCCATGAAGCCGACGCTGGCGCCATAACCGACGGCGTCGAGCAACAGATCGATCAAGCCCTGGCGGTAATGCGCGAAGCTTTCAGCGTTGACGCGGCGCAACTGGGCGGCGTTCATCGGTGTCACTCCTTATGAGCGTCAGGCGGCTGCGCGCCAGGGTTGAGAGTCAGTTGCATGAAGGTCAGGTCGAGCCAGCGGCCGAACTTGGTGCCGACCTGCGGCATCTGCCCGGTGATGCTGAAACCGGCGCGTTCGTGCAGACGAATCGAGGCGGCGTTAGCGCTTTCAATGGCGGCGACCATCACATGCTTGCCGCAGGTTTTCGCGCGCTCGATCAGCGCTGTCATCAGTTGCGGGCCGAGGCCGTTGCCGCGCTGATCGCTGCGCACGTAAACCGAGTGTTCGACCGTATGGCGGAAACCGTCGAAAGGCCGCCAGTCGCCGAATGAAGCGTAGCCGAGCACAGCGTCGTCGCTGTCGACGATCACCAGAATCGGGTAAGCCTGAGCCTGCCGCGCGCTGAACCACGCCTGGCGATTGCCGAGGTCGACGGCTTGCTCGTTCCAGATCGCCGTGGTGTTGAGCACCGCGTCGTTGTAGATATCGCGGATCGCCGGCAGGTCGGTGTGGAGCGCATCGCGAATGGAGTAGGTCATGGCGCGCCTCAGACGATCGGTTGGTGAACGGTGACCAGTTTGGTGCCGTCGGGGAACGTCGCTTCGACCTGGATTTCCGGGATCATTTCCGGGATGCCTTCCATCACTTGCTCGCGGCTGAGCAGGGTGGTGCCGTAGTGCATCAGCTCGGCGACGGTCCGGCCGTCACGCGCACCTTCGAGCAGCGCGGCGGAGATATAGGCCATGGCTTCCGGGTAATTGAGTTTCACGCCACGGGCCAGGCGCCGCTCGGCAACGAGGCCGGCGGTGAAGATCAGCAGCTTGTCTTTTTCGCGTGGAGTCAGGTCCATGGTTCGGGTTCCATCAGGGCAGATTTGTGTAATGTCCGTGCAGGGCGGGGTGCCAGTCAGAGCGGCCCCTCACCCTAGCCCTCTCCCGAGGGAGAGGGGACTGATCTCGGTTGTTTTCAATGGCCAGTTCAGTCAGCAGTATTGTTCAGGCAGATGAATACATTTCAGACGACTCGGTCTGGCTCCCTCTCCCTCCGGGAGAGGGCGGGGGTGGGGGTCTGGATTTCAGGTGCTCCATATTCTTGGCGCGACAGCCTCACGACCGAGCAACGCAGGTCTGAGCAAGCGCCACAAATCAATCAGCCAGGCACGGGCGAGTAATGCTTCAGAAGCCAGACACCGAGCCACCAACAACCCCGGCAACTGCGTCAGATCCCCGCGCACTGTATGGCCCAGCGAACGACAACGCTCCAGCAGTTCAGCATCAATTTCACCGCTCACCAGCAACGTCGCAAACACCGGATGGCCATCCAGACCGATCGGCGAATCGAGCAAGCCATCGGCGCCGACGATGCGCTGGCGTTCATGCCAGAGCAAGCGGCCGTCGCGGCGGATATCCAGCTGCGCCTGAAAGTGCCCCAGGTCGAAGCACTCGCCACTGGCCGGCCTTCCCAGCGCCACGACATCCCAGTAGAACACCCGCGCATCGCCTTCAAGGTCGATGGTTGTGCTCAGTTCAGCCTGCGCGGCGCTGTAGACGATGGTTTCCTGCGGCAGCCATTCCAGCGTCGCCCCGGCTGCCACGTGCAGATCGAGTTGTTGATAAGCCGGCCCTCCGGCGCGGTACCACTTGGCTGCGCCGGGGCTGGTGATCTGCGCCCAGGCGTTGGCTTCGACGCGGGCACTGATGTCGAGGCGATCGCCGCCGGCAATTCCCCCCGGTGGATGGACGATGATGTGCTGGCAGACTTCCGGGCCTTCGGCGTACAGGTGCTTCTGCACGCGCAATGGGCCGAGGTGCCGGCGCAGGGTCGGCCGCGTGCAGTCGCCGAAACGCGCGTAGGCCAGCTCCAGCTCGGCGTGCCAGCTCGGGGTAAACAGGGCAGGTGAGGCAAGTGAATTCATGGTGTGTGATTATCGTTAGGAAGCTACAGATTAGACCGGCGCGTTAGATCGTGACCAGCCCGCGAACACCTTCGGCCTCCATATTTTCACCGCGACCCTGCTGGACGATCTCGCCCCGCGACATCACCAGATACTGATCGGCCAGTTCCGCAGCGAAATCGTAGAACTGCTCGACCAGCAAAATCGCCATGTCGCCGCGTTCCGCGAGTTTCTTGATCACCGCGCCGATCTCTTTGATCACCGAAGGTTGAATGCCTTCGGTGGGTTCGTCGAGGATGAGCAGCCGTGGACGACTGGCCAGTGCACGACCAATCGCCAGTTGCTGTTGCTGACCACCGGACAGATCACCGCCGCGGCGCTGCTTCATTTGTAGCAGCACCGGGAACAACTCGTAGATGAAACCTGGCACTTCTTTGGCTTCACTGCCGGGAAAGCGCGACAGGCCCATCAGCAGATTTTCTTCAACGGTCAGGCGCCCGAAGATTTCTCGACCCTGTGGCACGTAGGCGATCCCGGCATGCACGCGCTGGTGCGGCTTGAGCGTGGTGATCGGTTTGCCTTCCCAGTTCACCGCGCCTTCCTTGGCCGGCAGCAGGCCCATCAGGCATTTGAGCAGGGTGGTCTTGCCTACGCCGTTACGCCCGAGCAGGCAGGTGACTTCGCCAACCTTCACGTCAAACGAGAGGCCGCGCAGGATGTGGCTACCGCCGTAATACTGGTGCAGCTTGTCGACTTGCAGCATGTTCGGATTCCTTAAAATTCACCCAAATCCCTTGTAGGAGTGAGCCTGCTCGCGATAGCGGTGTGTCAGTCAAGTTTTGCATGTCTGATACACCGCTATCGCGAGCAGGCTCACTCCTACAGTTTGGAAGGTGGTTTGCGGATCAGCGGCCGAGGTAGACCTCGATCACCCGCTCGTTTTCCTGCACCTGCTCCAGCGAGCCTTCGGCCAAAACGCTGCCTTGATGCAACACGGTGACATGGTCGGCAATGGAGCCGACAAAGCCCATGTCATGCTCGACCACCATCAGCGAATGCTTGCCGGCCAGTGACTTGAACAGCTCGGCCGTGAACTCGGTTTCGGCGTCGGTCATGCCCGCCACCGGCTCATCGAGCAGGAGCAATTGCGGGTCCTGCATCAGCAGCATGCCGATCTCCAGGAACTGCTTTTGCCCGTGGGACAACAGGCCCGCCGGACGATTGACCGAGGGGGTCAGGCGAATGGTTTCCAGCACTTCGCTGATGCGATCCTTTTGTTCGCCACTGAGGCGCGCACGCAAACTGGCCCACACCGACTTGTCGGTTTTCTGCGCCAGCTCGAGGTTCTCGAACACGCTCAAGGCTTCGAACACCGTCGGTTTCTGAAACTTGCGGCCGATCCCGGCCTGGGCAATTTGCACTTCGCTCATCTGCGTCAAATCCAGCGTTTCGCCGAACCACGCCTTGCCGTGGCTCGGCCGGGTCTTGCCGGTGATCACGTCCATCAACGTGGTCTTGCCCGCGCCGTTGGGGCCGATGATGCAGCGCAGTTCGCCGACGCCGATGTACAGGTTGAGATTGTTCAGCGCACGGAAGCCGTCGAAGCTGACGCTGATGTCTTCCAGGGTCAGGATCGTGCCGTGACGGGTGTCGAGGCCGGGGCCGACGCGCTGGCCGAGGCCGATCGAGTCGCGGCTGGTGCCCTCGTCCTTGTTCGGTTCGACCGGGAAGAAGGCCGGCTCGAGCATGAATTCAGCGCTCGCGGTTACTCTCATTGTTCACCTCGTTTCTTCAGCAGACCGATCACGCCTTTGGGCAGGTACAGCGTCACGACGATGAACAGCGCGCCGAGGAAGAACAGCCAGTATTCCGGGAAAGCCACGGTGAACCAGCTCTTCATGCCGTTGACCACGCCGGCGCCGAGCAGCGGTCCGATCAGCGTGCCGCGTCCGCCAAGAGCGACCCACACCGCCGCCTCGATCGAGTTGGTCGGCGACATTTCGCTCGGATTGATGATGCCCACCTGCGGCACATACAAGGCCCCGGCCAGACCGCACAACACCGCGCTCAACACCCACACGAACAGCTTGAAACCACGCGGGTCGTAGCCACAGAACATCAAACGGTTTTCCGCATCGCGCAGCGCTGTCAGCACACGGCCGAACTTGCTCTGCGCCAGACGCCAGCCGATGACCAGACTCGCCACCAGCAGCAACACCGTGGTCAAAAACAGCACCGCACGGGTGCCCGGTTCGGTGATGCCGAAACCGAGGATCGTGCGGAAATTGGTGAAACCGTTGTTACCGCCGAATCCAGTCTCGTTGCGGAAGAACAGGAGCATGCCGGCGAAGGTCAGGGCCTGGGTCATGATCGAGAAATACACGCCTTTGATCCGCGAGCGGAAGGCGAAGAAACCGAATACCAGCGCCAGCAGACCCGGCGCCAACACCACCAGACACAGCGCCCAGACAAAGCTGCTGGTGCCGGTCCAGTACCACGGCAATTCGCTCCACGACAGGAAGGTCATGAACGCCGGCAGCCCATCGCCCGCCGCCTGACGCATCAGGTACATGCCCATCGCATAACCGCCGAGGGCAAAGAACAAACCGTGGCCCAGCGACAACAGCCCGGCGTAACCCCAGACCAGATCCAGCGCCAGCGCGACGATGGCGTAGCAGAGGATTTTGCCGACCAGCGTCAGGGTGTATGCCGAGACCGACAGGGCATTTTCCGCCGGCAATAACGACAGCAGTGGCAAGGCGAGCAGCAGGGCGAGTACCACCGTGCCGACCGCGATCGTGACTTTCGGCCCGGCCTTTTGTGTGGCCGTGACTAACAGAGGCTGGTTCATCAGTCGATCACCCGTCCTTTCAGTGCGAATAGGCCTTGCGGACGTTTCTGAATGAACAGAATGATCAGCGCGAGGATCAGGATCTTGCCGAGCACCGCACCGATCTGCGGTTCGAGAATCTTGTTGGCGATGCCTAAGCCAAATGCCGCGAGCACGCTCCCGGCGAGTTGCCCGACGCCGCCGAGTACCACTACCAGGAACGAGTCGATGATGTAGCTCTGTCCCAGATCCGGGCCGACGTTGCCGATCTGGCTCAGCGCTACACCACCGAGGCCGGCGATGCCCGAGCCGAGGCCGAACGCGAGCATGTCGACACGCCCGGTCGGCACGCCGCAGCAAGCGGCCATGTTGCGGTTCTGGGTGACGGCACGCACGTTCAGGCCCAGTCGGGTCTTGTTCAGCAGCAGCCAGGTCAGCACCACCACGAACAGTGCGAACGCGATGATCACGATGCGGTTGTACGGCAGCACCAGGTTCGGCAGCACTTGAATACCGCCCGACAGCCAGGCCGGGTTGGCGACTTCAACGTTCTGCGCACCGAACACCAGACGCACCAGTTGGATGAGCATCAGGCTGATGCCCCAGGTTGCGAGCAGGGTTTCCAGCGGGCGGCCATACAGGTGGCGAATCACCGTGCGCTCCAGCGCCATGCCGATCGCCGCCGTGACGAAAAATGCCACCGGCAACGCGATCAAGGGATAGAACTCGATGGCCTGCGGTGCGTAGCGCTGGAACATCAACTGCACCACGTAGGTCGAGTAGGCGCCGAGCATCAGCATCTCGCCGTGGGCCATGTTGATCACCCCGAGCAGGCCGAAGGTGATCGCCAGACCGAGCGCCGCGAGCAGCAGAATCGAGCCGAGGGACATGCCGCTGAATGCCTGACCGAGGACTTCGCCGATCAGCAGTTTGCGTTTGACCTGGGCAAGGCTGGTTTCAGCGGCGGTGCGCACGCCGGCATCGCTTTCCACACCCGGTTCGAGCAGGCCTTCAAGACGTGTGCGCGCCAGCGGATCACCGGTTTCGCCGAGCAGGCGCACGGCGGCCAGACGCACGGCCGGGTCGGTGTCGACCAGTTGCAGATTGGCCAGTGCCAGACTCAGGGCGGCGTGGACACTTTCATCCTTTTCACCAGACAGTTGTTGGTCGAGGAATTTCAGCTGCGCGGGTTTCGCGCTTTTCTGCAATTGCTGCGCAGCGCTCAGACGGATTTTGGCGTCGGCGGCGAGCAATTGATGGCTGGCCATCGCGGTGTCGATCAGACCCCGCAGGCGATTGTTCAGGCGCAGGGTTTTGGTTTGGCCGTCGATGCTCAGTTCGCCTTGTTGCAGGGCGCCAAGCAATTCGATACGCGCCGGATCGGGCTGCGCGGCCCAGGCTTCCAGCAGTCTGGCCTGTTGCGTCGGGTTGGCCGCGACGAAGTCTTCGGCGTCGCCGGCGTGCGCCAGTATCGGCAGCAAGAGTGCGATGGCATAGATAAATCGGTAAAGGGCAGTGGGCATATGCTTGGCCTTGCATAGTGATCGTTCCCACGCTCCGCGTGGGCATGCAGCCCGGGACGCTCCGCGTCCCTGGCGGACGCAGAGCGTCCGTCGAGGCATTCCCACGCAGAGCGTGGGAACGATCAGGTTGAGCGGGATGACTCAGTTGCTCTTCACCGCATAATCGGGCTTCTTGTCGTTGCCCTGAATGAACGGGCTCCACGGTTGGGCGCGCACCGGGCCTTCGGTCTGCCATACGACGTTGAACTGACCGTCGCTCTGGATCTCGCCGATCATCACCGGTTTGTGCAGGTGGTGGTTGGTCTTGTCCATGGTCAGGGTGTAACCGGACGGCGCGGCGAAGGTCTGGCCGGCGAGGGCTTCGCGGACCTTGTCGACGTCGGTGGATTTGGCTTTTTCGACGGCCTGCGCCCACATATGGATGCCGACATAAGTAGCTTCCATCGGATCGTTGGTCACCGCTTTGTCGGCGCCCGGCAGGTTGTGTTTCTTCGCGTAGGCTTTCCAGTCTGCGACGAACTTCTGGTTCACCGGGTTCTCGACGGATTCGAAGTAGTTCCACGCCGCGAGGTTGCCCACCAGCGGCTTGGTGTCGATGCCGCGCAGCTCTTCTTCACCGACCGAGAACGCTACAACCGGCACGTCGGTGGCCTTCAGACCCTGGTTGGCCAGCTCTTTATAGAACGGCACGTTGGAGTCGCCATTGACTGTCGAAATGACCGCTGTCTTGCCGCCGGCCGAGAACTTTTTGATGTTGGCAACAATGGTCTGGTAATCGCTGTGACCGAACGGCGTGTAGACCTCTTCGATGTCCTTGTCAGCCACGCCTTTGGAATGCAGGAACGCGCGCAAAATCTTGTTGGTGGTGCGCGGGTAGACGTAGTCGGTGCCGAGCAGGAAATAGCGCTTGGCGCTGCCGCCTTCTTCGCTCATCAGGTATTCCACCGCCGGGATCGCCTGCTGGTTCGGCGCCGCGCCGGTGTAGAACACGTTCGGCGACATCTCTTCGCCTTCGTATTGCACCGGATAGAAGAGCAGACCGTTGAGTTCTTCGAACACCGGCAGCACCGATTTGCGCGACACCGAAGTCCAGCAGCCGAACACCACAGCGACCTTGTCCTGGGTCAGCAGTTGCCGGCCCTTTTCCGCGAACAGCGGCCAGTTGGACGCCGGGTCGACCACCACCGGCTCGAGCATCTTGCCGTTCACACCGCCCTTGGCGTTGATCTCGTCGATGGTCATCAGGGCCATGTCCTTGAGCGATGTTTCGGAGATCGCCATGGTCCCGGACAACGAATGCAGAATCCCGACCTTGATGGTCTCGGCGGCCTGGACAGTCCAGGTCATGCCCATCGCGGCAATGGATGCCGTGAGTGTGAAAGCCTTGATCAAACTGCGACGCTTCATTGTGCGATCTCCATGAACATTGAGTTTTTATGGTTGGCAGATGCGGACGACTGAAGGGTGTTTTGCAAGGGCTGTGCCCGGTCGGGTTTCAGCAAGAAAATGTCGTATCAGAGCGGTTGCTGGAAGGGGCGGGCGCACCATCAGGGGACGCTCATGGCGCGTCGGTGCACACGGCTGCGCCAGATTGGGGCGTCGTGTCGATGTCGATATGGATACACAAACGATAAACATATACCGCGGTTGACCCGCCCCGCCGACACACACTCACTCGCTCATCCCGATTTCTGCGCAGGTTTTTTATGAGTGATGTGTCTGGCCGGTCCGGTCGCACCGCAATTTCTCCGGCAGCGTTCAAGCTACCGCCCTTGAGCCCGGCATTTCTGAGCGAAGAAGACGCCGCCTATTGGGTTCATACGCGAGTTCCGCTTAATCCCGACAAGGAGTACGGGAGCGTGGTGCTGCTGCGCCCGGACGGAAAGTTTGTGGCCACCTCACCTGCGGCAGGTGAAGCGACAGGCTTCGACTTTGGCACCATTGTCCAGACCGATGCACTTGGCGCAATGCTCCATCCGTTGGGCTACCGCTGCATCGCCAGCGTCCACAGCCACCCGCCCATCCATGACCAGGTCCGCGTGGGCCATTCGTTATCCGATGAAATGCTGGTCAGGCTGTTCATCGGTTTTTACTCCGAGGGCGATTTCATCGGTGATGCAGTAGCGCGGGATTTTTTCCGCAGCGCTTATCTGTCGGGCCCTGACGGCACCCTGCTCAAGTACGTGTCGAGCGGATCGCCAGAGGAGCGCAATTTCTCCCTCCAGTTGCAATTCGGTGCGCCGTCGGCAACTTCCGATGTCGTCGCTTTGATCCGTACACTGGCGACAGTGGGCGAACTCAAAGTCATTGTTTCGAATGCTGA
The DNA here is from genome assembly GCF_055484735.1 of Pseudomonas sp. 15C. Classification (NCBI taxonomy): domain Bacteria; kingdom Pseudomonadati; phylum Pseudomonadota; class Gammaproteobacteria; order Pseudomonadales; family Pseudomonadaceae; genus Pseudomonas; species Pseudomonas sp. 15C. Next base: position 22,880 of record NZ_JBUDGD010000020.1, read on the forward strand.
TTGGGGCCACTCGGTGGGACGGGTGCCCAGGGACTGGAAGCCGGGCAAGGCGTTTTCCACCGGTGTGCCGAGCGAGTTGCCACTGCTTACGCGGGTCTGTGTCAACGCCGAGCGCGCCGTGCTCGCGGCATTGAAATCCAGAGGCGCACAGGCTGCCGGTTTGCTGTTGAAAAAGCTCAACGGCAAAGCCTATGTCGCGACCCATGCACGCCCGGCCGGATTGGCTGCCTGGGATGCGCAAAGGATTTTCCCGCTGGACGCCGATGGTCAGCTGCAATTGCCGAAAGGTTACGTACTGGAAGGCTTTTACTGCGTCTCGCACCCTGAGTCCGAGCGGGTGCCGTCGGCGCAAGCCTGGCTCTACGAAAATTTTTTCACGCCTCAGGATATCGCCCTGGCTATCGCAGCCAATGGTCGCAACCAACGATGGTCTGACAAGCGGCAGTTGTCGCTGTACCTTCGGACCCGCGATCAGGCGATGTTGCAGTACGTTTTCAGCGCAAGTGCGATTGAAGCGGCGCTGAGCGTCGAGCATGCCGACGGCAGCATTGGCGACAACGGCGTGCAAGCCAGGTTGATGGCGGGCACTCTTCGCCCACGTGTATTCGTCTCGATGCTGGTGCTGGCCGGCAGCCTGAGCGTTGTGCGCGGCAGCGCTTTATGGGCGCAACTGGGGCCGGTGGGCCTGGATTGGCAGCCGTTCGCGCATTTTGACTGGCCGGTGCTGAGCCAGGCTTTTCTCAGCGCCGATGACGCGGCCCGTTACGCGCATGAACAAATCGGCATTCGCCGTGACCGCCAATTCGCCGGGTATGTTTTCCAGCGCAATGACCAGCGTTTTGTCGTGACCGAACCGCGGGAAGGTGACATCGATTCGCTCATTCAGGCTCGGCTCTATCCGGTCGACAACCACGGCCGGACGATTTTCCCTGACGATCATCAACTGCACGCCCGTTACGTCTCCCATGTGGCGTTGTCGCGACTCGATCCGGTGCAGGTCGACTATTACCGCTGGACGCCCCAGGAGGCGCTGCTGAGTCTGCAAATGTTAAACGCCGCAGAAGTACGCCAGGCACTCCAGGACGGGATCACGCTGTATTGCTCCGGCGCGCGCAACAGCCTGGTCAGCTTCAAATCTTCACCGAGTGCGGCGGCGAGGAATCTGGCCAGTCGCCTCGGCACCTCTCGGCAGCCGGGGACATTGGCACGGGAACTGGACACCGGCACTCAACGACCGCAGGCATTCGTCCGTGAGCAAGCGAGGGCCGGCGAATTGTTCAACCTGATCGACGACCCGACATGGGGCTATCGAGGGCGCATTGCAGCGCACTGGAACCTGCCGGTCTCGCCTGTGCCAACGTCCAGCGAACTCCCCACGCCGACACCGGTCACGCACGTACCGACGTTGCCTGCACCGTCCGGTTCCGAGTTTGAGTCACCGCATAATCGCGAATCGACACTGCCCCGGCCGCCCTTGCTGTTGCCACTACCCTGGCGGCGTCCGGCGTTCGTCGTTTATGGTGCGGTCTGTGCCTCGGCAGACGAAGCTGCACACAGTCAGTACGCCCGCGACACACGCTTGCAGGACGACAAGCGCGCGTGGTTCGGCTTTATTCTCAAGCACAGGGCGCACGAGCAGTTCATCGCCACTGAACTGCTGCCGGTCAGCGAACGGCGCGACAATCTGTTCGACCTCAATAGCGTGTTCGACTCACTGACCGCCGAGCCTTGGTATCGCTATCCCGAAGGCTTCGAACTGTTTGGCAGCTTCTATTGCCATCAGCGAGTGAAAGATCCGTCCGACCGGCCCATGGACTGGCTGGCGCATTATTTCATCACCCCCGATGACCTGATCGTTGCGATGTATTACTCGCCGCGGCGTCCAGTGGTCGCCTCGGACTTGCCCGCAGCGCTGTACATTGCCAGTCGTGAAGGCGCGCTGTTGAAGTACTGCCACGGCAAGACCAGCAAACTGTTTCACGATGACACCTCGCAAACGACGCTCGACAAGCTCAAACGCGATCTCGTTTCCGGTGTCAGGCTGCCGACGGATTTTGTCCAGGTTGTGGCCAGTAGCGGCGAACTGTCGGTGTTGCGCACGAGCCTGTGCTGGGATCGCCAAGGCCTGGTGAAACCGACCTGGCAGCCTTGTGCCAACCTCGAGCGCCGGTGGCTCAGCCCGGCATTTCAAAGCGCAGATGACGCAGCGGTGTATGTCCGGTCTCGGTTGCCAAGCGCTGCCGACAAGACCTGGGGCGGGCTGATTCTGCGTCGAGCCGATGGGCTGTACGTGGCCACGCTACCGGTCGAAGTGTCGCGGGAAGATTTTGACAGTACCGAGATCCTCCCGGAGGAGGGCCGTGGCGTCGGCGTGTTTCCTTCCGACTGCAAAATCTCGGCGCGTTACCGATCGCGTGTCGTACGAGAGCTGTCGGTGGCGTTTTCCGCGGTCCAGAAAGAGATCTACCTGAACATGTTGTCGGTCGACACCGTTTATTCGGCGTTCAGCCGCCGTCTGAAAAATTGGGACGAATACCTGTTCGCACCGGATGGGGCATTGATTCGTTACCAGGCAGGTGCCTGGCAGCGCTTTCGTGCTGATGTGCTGGCAGCTTTGTCGGACAACCAGAAGGTGCCCGTCACTCTCGACGCCGATCTGATCAAACAACGCATACACAGCGGTGAGTTGAAACCGATTGCCTGGATCGACTCTCTGGCCAGAACCGGCTACTTGCACGTTGTGGTCGGCAGCGAAGTCTGGGGCTCGCCCCGCGCGGTCCAGCAGTGGGTACCTTATGCCCAAGACCTGCAACCCTCGGCCGATTACGTCAAGGCCACGAGTGAACCACCCTGCAGCCCGGTCTTCATACAGGCCGATGCCGCCGCCCGGTATGTGCACGAGGCAATGGTCAGTCGCGACACGCTGACATTCGGGGTCATCCTGAATGCTCGCGAGGGCGTATATCTCGCCACGTTGCCACTGACCGCGCAACGTTCCGGGTTGGCGCTGGATCGGCTTTTCGTGCAGGGCCAATGGCTGCGCGGCTATGCATGGGACGCGTTGTATCTGCGCGCACCGTTGCCTTCCGTCGGCGTGCGCGCCAATGACGTGCGCCATTCTTTTTTTACTCCCGACGACGTCCAGCAGGCGTGCAGGCGCGCCACCACGCCCCAAGGATACAAGCCGCTCTATTTTTCCTGTGCCGACGGTGCGTTGTTGAAGCTGCAATTGCATGCCTTTGAGCCCGGTGAGTTTTTTGACCGGTTCGGCCAGATCGAATTACGCCCCAACGCCTTCGTATCGCGCGTGCAGGCAGCGGTCGATGAGCGTGCTATGGCCCGAGGCCGCTTCGGGTTCCCCGAATACGTGCAGCGAATGGCCAGGGCCGGTCGGCTTGAGGTCATTGAAACCAGTGAGTGCTGGTCGCGTCATGGGCCGGTGGATGAAGACTGGCAGCCGCGCCTTGCCGACACGCCACCTGAGCAACGCTGGCAAAATCATCCGGTGCCGGCCCTGGGCCCGATCTTCCATCACCTGGACGATGCCGCGCGCTACGCTCACCAGCGTGTCGACAGCGAAACGCTGACCCGAAGCGGCTATGAGGGGGCAATTCTGGCGCGTTCGAAGAGCCAGCGCTTTGTGCCGCTCGAGCCGGTTGCCGTTTTCAACAATGCCGCCAGCCTTGTTGCACAGCTGTTCCGTACCACCAAAGACGCGCAGTCGCGCAACCCGCCACTGAGCCTGTTCGAGGGCTATACCTGTGTCGCCAGCCACCAGTTCAACCTGTCAGCGAGCACCAGGCTGACGGCCGACTTCGAGCAGATCGGAGCTGATTTCCCCAGTTCCGATCGCATGCATGCCCACACCCATGAATTGAAAAATCGGGGGATCGATGTTCAGGCTTATTACTACTCGACACCCGATCAGGCACTACTCAAATACGTACCTGATTATTCAGCCACCGAAAGCGCGCTGTTGCTGTCGGCGCATTCGCTGGTATTCAGGGACGGGCGCTGGATAAGCCGGTTGAGTCCGGCGGAGTTCATTTCGCAGCTCAGGCTGTTGGGCGAACTGCGGGTACTGCTCAGCGGACGCTATTGGCGTCAGACCGGGCGCTTGGGCAGCCGCTGGAAAAACCGCCGGCAGCAGCCCTTGCTTGAGACAACCCTGCGCGCCAGAGACGAGCTGTGAACCGGCGGCGCGGGCAGACGAGACTGCCCGCGCCATTCGGGCTCAAGGCGCAATATCTGCCGTGCGCTGGCCAAACCGTGCCAGTAACAGCCTGTCGAGCAACCACACCACCACCAGCGATGCCCCCACCAGCGGGAATATCACCGCCAGCGCCAGCATGATCGCCACGCCGGTTTTCCATTTCGGCAGATCATGGCGCAGCGGCGGGACACCGAACCTGCCTTCGGGCCGACGTTTCCACCAGATCACCACGCCGCTGACGGCGCTGAGCAGAATCATCAGGCAGATCAGCAGCACGACGATCTGATTGAAGGTGCCGAACATCTTGCCTTCGTGGAGCATCACGCCGATTTCCGTGGCGCGGGCCACCGTGCCGTAATGCTCGAAACGTACATCGGCGAGGACCTTGCCGGTGTACTGATCGACATGCAGAGTGGCGTCGTTGCGTGGGTCATCGGCGAAAACGGCGATGGTGAATACGCCGGTGGCGGTAGTCGGCAGGGTGATGCTGTAGCCCGGTTCGACTTTGCGTTCAGTGGCGATGTTCTGTACGGCTTGCAGGCTGACGGCCGGTGCGGCAGGCCCGGCATGGGCACCCGCATGCGCCATGTGTTCGGCATGGTCGCCGGACATCGGCATCGGCGTGTTTTCCATCGCCCATGGCACGGTCTGGCGCGTGGCGCTGTTGAGGCTGCGCGCTTCAACGTCGGAGGTCGGCACGTTGTTCCACATCGCGGCCGGGAACACGTTCCATACCGCCGCATATTGTTTGCCCCAGAAACCGGTCCAGGTCATACCGCTGAGCAGCATCACCAGCAACAACGTTGCGCCCCAGAACCCGATGACGGCGTGCAGATCACGCCACAGCACGCGACCGCGGGCGTTCAGCCGCGGCCACAAAATGCCCGCTGCCTGACCGCGCGGCCACCACAGGAACAGCCCCGACACCACCAGCACCACGCCCCAGCCGGCGGCCATTTCGATCAGCCGGTCTCCGACGGTGCCGATCATCAATTCGCCGTGAATGGCGCGGGCGATGGCTTGCAGGTTCTGCTTGGCATCCTGCTCGCCGAGAATGTCGCCGTGGTACGGATCGACGAACACGTTGAGTTCGTGGCCGGCGTTGTTGACCACGAACTGTGCGCTGCGCTCGGCGTTCAGCGGCGGCAGGTACTGGGTGACCTGGCCTTGCGGATAGGCGTTTTTCACCCGTTGCAGCAGGTCGTCGGCCGGCACCGTGTGATGACCGGCGGGAACGTTCAGCAGGCTGCTGTACATCAGCGAGTCGAGTTGCGGTTTGAACAGGTAGATGATGCCGGTCAGGGCCAGCATCACCATGAACGGGGCGACGAACAGACCGGCGTAAAAATGCCAACGCCAGGCCAGGTTGTAGAAATTCGGTTGGGGCTGGTTCATCAGGTTTGCTCCGCTTGGCTTGGATCTTCTGGTTGTCTTTGGCGGTTGCTGTGCAACCGATCGCCAGCAGGCTGGCTCCCACAGGATTAGTGTTGAACCTGTGGGAGCCAGCCTGCTGGCGCTGCTGTCAGAAACTCATATCGACTTTGGTCCAGAGCGTGCGCCCCGGTTCATTAATGGCTCGCGGATCGTTGGCCGGGTAGCCAAATCCGGCGTTGCCCGCCAGGTTCAAGTGTTCGGCGTACGCCTTGCCGAAAAGGTTGTCGACGCCGCTGCTGACCTTCCAGTGCTTGTTGATCCGATAGGCACCGTTGACCGAGAACACGCCGAAGCCCGAACTCTTGTCGTAATCCTTGCCGACCACGTTGCCCTTGTTTTCATCGATACGGTGTTGCGCGGCGACCACTCGCCAGAGGGCTCCGGCGCTCCAGTCGTCCTCGCTGTAGGTCAGGCCGAAACGCGCATCCAGCGGCGGCATTTGCGGCAGCGCCGTGCCGTCACTGCTGTTCTTGCCCCAGGCGTAGGCGAGGGTCGCATCGGCTTTCCAGTGGTCGGTGAGCTTGTAGGCCGCGCCGACTTCGCCGCCCATGATTCGCGCGTCTATGTTCTCGGCGCGCGAGGTGCTCATGCCCATCTTCGCCGGGGTGTAATCGAAGAGGATGTAATCGCGCACCACGCCGACGTAACCGGACGCCCAGGCTTCGAGGTCGGCGCTTTTGTAGTTCAGGCCGAAGTCGAACTGGGTGGTCTTTTCCGGTTTGATAGCATCGAATGCATTGACCGAGCCCACCGGGCCGCGGCTTGCGGAAAACAGCTCCCAGTAATCCGGGAAACGCTGCGCGTGGCCCAACCCTGCGTAAAGCGTGGTAGGGCTGTCGGCGAGGTCATGTTCATAACGTATGAAACCGCTGGGCAGGGTGTCGGCGCGCGTATCGTCAGCGCTCGGGTTGGGCCGCGACAGCATTCCCGAGCCGGTGGTTTGCCGGTAATCCTTGGCCGAGGCGCGGTCGAGCCGGGCGCCGCTAACCAGCCGATCACGCTCGGCGGCGTACCAGGTCATTTCGCTGAACACGCCATAATTATGGAAATCGGCGTCCTTGCTGTACGGCAGCGCCTTGTAGGTGTCGATGCCCATTGCACTGCGCTGACGGTGTTCGTTGGTCTGCGCGTCGAGGCCGGTGATCAGCTGGATATCGGCCCAGCGCCAGGTCGCCTTGATCCGCGCGCCGAGGGTGCGGCGGTCGACGTTCGACGCCATCGGCCCGGCCATCATGCCGGTGCCGGACGGGGTGCGCAGGGTGTAGTTGTCCATCACATGGTCGGCGTAGTTGTAATAGACCTGCGCTTCGAACTTCTCCAACACGTCAGTAATGTTTGATTTCTCGAAGCGCAGGCCGAGGCTTTCACGCAGAAATTGCGCACCGTCCATCCCTCGTCCGGCATAACGCGCTTCGCCATCGCCCTTGCCGGCGGTGAGCTCGATCAAGGTGTCGGCGTCCGGGGTCCAGCCGAGTGCGATATCGCCGTTCCACTTGTCATAGCGCGAGGCGACGATGTCGTTGTTGCCGTCGCGATAGTCGTCGGAATGCGCGGTATTGCCGATCACCCGCACGTAACCCAACGGGCCGCCGGCAGCGGCGTCGATGACCTTGTCGAAGCGCCCGTGGGAGCCGGCCAGAATGCTTGCGTTCAGCCGCGTGCCGAGCTCGCCGAAGCTTTCCGGTTCACGCTCGAACAACACCGTGCCGGCCGAGGCGCCCGGGCCCCAAAGTACGGTTTGCGGACCCTTGATCACCGTGAGCTGATCGTAGGTTTCCGGAGATATGTACGAGGTTGGCGCGTCCATCCGGCCGGGGCAGGCGCCGAGCATCATGCTGCCATTGGTGAGGATGTTCAGGCGCGAGCCGAACATGCCGCGCAGCACCGGATCACCGTTAGTGCCGCCATTGCGCACCAGAGCAAAACCGGGAATGGTTTTCAGGTAATCGCCACCGTCGCTGGCCGGCACCGGTTGGCGCGGGTCCCTGGGGTTGGTGACGATGGTCAGCGGCGAACTGGGTGCGATCGCGGTAATCACCGTCGGGCTCAGTTCTTCGTTGTGGCGGGCGTGTTCATCGGCCAGTACCAGCGGGGCCAGCAGGACGCCGCAAAGCACGGCGATGGCATGCCTGAAACGAATCGATGATTCGTGCAAAGCGAAAGACGCCGGGGCAGCACCCGAGCGGGAAACAGCAACAAACCTGGACATGACAATTTCCATCGAACAGTCGTAAACGACACGGCCGGCAGCCTGAAGCTGTCTTCTCAACCGTGTGCAATCAAAGGTGCGTGTTTACGCGGCGATGGGCGGGGCGCGGGTGCGGGCGCCGGGAAAGAAGGGGGGCCGGGCGTGGCTCAGGCGTGGCGAGGGCGGGGTGAAGGTGTTCAGCGGCGGGACGTTGAACGCGACGAAGTCGCCGCTGCCGGTCAGCGCCGGGCAATTGAACAGCAGGCTGCAGTAGCCGCATTTTTCCCACAGCACATGGTGTGAGGATTGTGGCGGGCAGTGTTCGGCAGCCGGTTGCGCGTCATGGCGGCTGTGATCCATGCCGGGCATGTCCATCGACATGCCCATGCTCATCGGCATCAAGGTCGAGGCGTGCTGATCCATCGGCATCGACTGAGAGACCAGTGGGCCGATGAAGATCATCAACATGGCGAACAGGGCGATCCAGCTGCCGCGGGTCAGGTGTTCAGTCTGACGGCGTTGCCGGGTGGGCCTGCTGCTTGTCGAGCGCATGGGCGAGGTGTGCCGGATGGCTTACTGAGCGTGCGCGTGCGTTTGCGTGGTTTCCGGTGGTTTTTTCTGCACAGCGACTTCGACGGTGACGTCACCGGCCTTCTCGAAATGCAGCGTCATCGGGAAGCGTTTGCCATCGCTGAGCAGGCTGCGATCGCTCGGGTTGAGCAGCATGACGTGGTAGGCCATCGGTGCGAAGGTCACGTTGCCACCCGCCGGAATCGCCACGCTCGGCACCTGCTGCATCTTCATCAGATCGCCCTGCATGACGTGTTCGTGCAGTTGCGCGTCCGGAGCAATCGGCGAGTCGACGCCGAGCAGGCGATCGTCGGTCTTGCCGGCGTTGTGAATGATGAAATAGGCGGCAACCGTTGGTGCATTTGGCGGCAGTTCCTGCGACCACGGATGCGCGATTTCCAGCGCACCCGCCTTGTACTCGTGGGCATGGGCAAAGCACGCCGGCAACAGCAGCGCAGCGACGGCGATGAATTTGTTCAACATGGCAGTTCTCCAGAACGATTTGAAACGCGGGTTATTGCGCGAACAAATCAGACCAGAGGGGAGGCCCGGGGATTGAGACTTGGCCATTGCTGGCGCGGCGTTGGTGTTTGCAGTGAGGCGGGCGGGACGCTGCGATTGCTCTCAAAGTGGGCGAAATACAACTGCGGCGAGTGCCCCGGCAGCGCGACCAAGGGCGCCGAGCCGGAGCAACACCAGCAATGCTGCATGTTCGAATGGCTGTCGTTTTGCGGGGCCTTTTGATCGCCGGCGCCGATGTCAATCGCCACCATCTTCATCCCGCTGCCGGTGCAGAAACTGCTCCAGAGCAATTGTTCGGCCGGTGAACTGGCCGCCTGCGCCATCGCCCCGCTCATCGGCATGGCGAGCATGTTGAACAGCACTGCAAAGCAGGCGATCCAGGCAATTGCTAGCCGGCGTCGGTTCATGGGACAGATCCGTTGGAGTGGGCGATCAGGCGCGGACTATTTAGCCTGATCAGCGCCGATAAGTAAAAAAGCGTCGTGCGGCTTGGTGTCGCAGTGCTTTTAAAGTCTTACGGCATGCAGTCTCAAGCCAAGAGCCTTCATGACTTTCATGATAGTTGCGAATTCGGGATTGTCAGTGCTGCTCAGCGCTTTATAAAGACTTCGCGGCCATCCCGTGCCACTTGTGTCATGCCTTGAGCCCGGGCGATGTCATTGAGCGCTGCACGGATAAGGACGCCGTCGCCTTCATCGTCGTCAAAACAGGCATCCAGATACGCCGCCAAGTCCTCGGGAGTTTTGAGGTACTCAGCGGCATCAAAACGGGCGAATTCTTCTGACATTGAATGGGTACGCTCTTGGAATCAAAGATGAGCGTAGAGGTGGACGCTGACTGCCAGTAGTCAATGATTCGTTAAGTTGTTGTGGGCAGTGTCCGGCGCGGTTGTAGGATTCAGGTCATATGCCACAAGACCAGACGTCTTCGCTGGCAAATCGGATCGTTGCTCCCGTTTATCACCCAGGTCAGATATTCAGTCGAGCCTGGGACATTGCAGGAGTGAGCCTGCTCGCGATAGCGGTGTGTCAGGCAATTAGGTGCTGGTTGTGCTGACGTCATCGCGAGCAGGCTCACTCCTACAATGGTCTGTGTCGCTCACATAATCTGTGTAGACCGGAGCGACGGTGCGACTTATTTAAATACGGCAGCAGGTTGCGAGGGCGGTGAGGATTGCTTCGACCGAGCCAAACTCCCGATCAACCGCCGGCAACCCCGGCCGCTGCAACACCAACACCGGCACCCCACGCTCGCGCGCGACTTCCAGCTTCGGCTCGGTGGCGCTGCTGCCGCTGTTCTTGCTGATCAGCACATCGATCTGCTGGCGCTCGAACAGCGCTCGCTCGTTGTCCAGCAGAAACGGCCCACGGGCGCCAATCACTTCGCAGCGTTCGTTGCCGGGGTAAACGTCGAGGGCGCGCAGGGTCCAGAACTGGTCGGCGGGGATTTCATCGAGGTGCTGCAGTGGTTCTCGGCCAAGGGTGAACAGTGGCCGGCGGAACGGTTTGAGCGCAACGATCAACTCGGCCCAGTCCCTGACATCGCGCCAGTCATCACCGGGCTGTGGCCGCCAGGCCGGGCGACGCAAGGCCCAGCAGGGGATGCCGGTCAGTTGCGCCGCAATCGCGGCGTTCCGGCTGATTTGCGCGGCATAGGGATGCGTGGCGTCGAGCAGCAAATCCACGCCTTCATCAGTGATGAATCGCGCCAGACCTTCGGCACCGCCATAGCCGCCAACGCGCACCTGACAGGTCAGATCGCTCGGCACTCGGCCGACCCCGGCGAGGCTGTAGATGTGTTCTGGCCCGAGGGTCCGGGCAATCGCCAGCGCTTCAGTCACGCCGCCCAGCAGCAAAATCCGCTTCATGCAAAACCTCCGGCATGCCCGACAATGCCGCCCTGACGATCGATCGCAAACACCTCCACCTGCACCTGCGCGGGAACCACGCTGCGCGCAAAGTTCAGCGCATGCCGGCACACCTCATCACCGAGTGCGACCCCAGCTGCAGCCGCCATGGCCAGCGCCTGCTGACTGGTGTTGGCCGTGCAGATGCCTTGCTGCAACGCGTCGTCTGCGCCGATTGCCGCCGCCCAGTCGGCCAGTTGCGGCAAATCGATGCTCGAGTGCCGCGAATGCAGGTCCATGTGCCCGGCCGCCAGTTTGCTGATCTTGCCGAAACCGCCACACAGGCTGAGTTTGTCCACGGGCACTTTGCGCAAGTGCTTGAGCACCGCACCGACGAAGTCGCCCATTTCGATCAGGGCGATTTCCGGCAGGTCGTAGACCCGGCGCATGGTGTCTTCGCTGGCGTTGCCCGTGCAGGCAGCGATGTGCAGGTATCCGTTGGTTTTTGCCACGTCGATGCCCTGATGAATCGAAGCGATGTAGGCCGCGCAGGAAAACGGCCGGACGATGCCGCTGGTGCCGAGGATCGACAGTCCGCCGAGAATGCCCAGGCGCGGGTTCATGGTTTTCAGCGCCAGTTCTGCGCCGCCTTCGACATTCACCGTGACTTCGAACCCGCCGCCGTAGCCGGTTTCTGCAGCGAGCAGGCTCAGGTGATCGCTGATCATTTTGCGCGGCACCGGGTTGATCGCCGGCTCGCCCACCGCCAGCACCAGACCCGGGCGGGTCACGGTGCCGACGCCAGCACCGGCGATGAAGCGCACGCCCGGCTCGGCCAGCAGCCGCACCTGCGAATAAAGCAGTGCGCCGTGGGTCACGTCGGGATCGTCGCCGGCGTCCTTGATCGTGCCGGCTTCGGCGCCGTGCGCATTCAGTCGGCAGAACTCCAGACGCATCTGCACCTCTTTGCCTTTGGGCAGGACAATCTGCACCGCATCGGCCGAGGTGCCGCTGACCAGCAGGCGCGCGGCGGCGAGGCTGGTGGCGGTGGCGCAGCTGCCGGTGGTCAGGCCGCTGCGCAGGGGCGCGGGTTGTTCGGCGGTTTCGTCACGCATCGAGGGGTTTGACCAGGTCGAGCAGGGTGATCGGCAAGGCCTGACGCCAGGTATCGAAGTCGCCCAGCGGCTGGGCCTGGGCGACATGAATGCGCGTCAGCTCGCCGCCGTAGCGCTCGCGCCAGTTCATCAGCGTCAGTTCGCTTTGCAGCGTCACCGCGTTGGCGACCAGACGACCACCGGGTTTGAGCTGTTGCCAGCAGGTTTCGAACACACCTTCACGCGTCACGCCGCCACCGATGAAAACCGCGTCCGGGCGCTCCAGTCCGTCCAGGGCCTGCGGTGCCTTGCCGCGAATCAGTTGCAGGCCCGGGATCCCCAGCGCATCGCGATTGCGTTCGATCAGTTGCTGGCGACCAGCATCGGCTTCGATGGCCAGTGCGCGGCAACTCGGGTGCGCGCGCATCCATTCAATGCCGATCGAGCCGCTGCCGGCGCCGACGTCCCAGAGCAGTTCACCGGGCGTTGGCGCGAGGCGGGCGAGGGTGATTGCGCGTACGTCGCGTTTGGTCAGTTGACCGTCATGTTCGAATGCAGAATCAGGCAGCCCGGCCAGACGCGACAAGCCCCGCGTACCGGCATCCGCCAGGCACTCGAGCGCGATGACATTGAGATCGGCTATCGGCGCATCGATCCAGGCGCTGGCCATCGCGTCGACGCGCCGCTCGGCGTCGCCGCCCAGATGCTCGAACACGCTCATGCGGCTGGCGCCGAAACCCCGCTCGCGCAACAACTGCGCGACCGCCGCCGGGCTCTGGCCGTCGTTGCTCAGCAACAACAGACGCACGCCACTGGACAGATGCGCATTCAGTGCCGCCAACGGTCGGGCCACCAGCGACAACGTCACCACGTCCTGCAACGGCCAGCCGAGGCGCGCGGCCGCCAGCGAACAGGACGACGGTGCGGGCAGGATCAGCATCTCGTCGCTCGCCACCTGCCGCGCCAGACTGGCGCCGACGCCGTAGAACATCGGGTCACCGCTGGCCAGCACGCAGACTGCTTCACCACGACGTTCCAGCACGGGCGCGAGGGAAAACGGGCTCGGCCATAATTGCCGCTCGCCTCCAATGCAAACCGGTAGCAGATCCAGCTGGCGCTGGCCGCCGACGATCCGCGAGGCGCCCATCAGGGCACGCCGGGCATGTTTGCCCAGGCCCTTGAAGCCGTCTTCACCGATTCCCACAACCGTCAGCCAAGGGCTCATTCGATCCTCATTTATGCACAGTATTACCGGCCGACATGATAACGCGATGGCTGTGCACTGACTGCATTCTCTTTGCCAGTCGATAGAAATCAAATGTATCGGTTGTTTTTAGAAACTTCGTTTTCTTGTTGTTAGTTTGCTGAAGCGCCTACGAACAAAGTCAGGCAGATATAACAACCTGGTCAAGGAGGTTTTCCGTGAGTGAGATTAATAAGGTTTTGTCCGATGAAAGTAATAGTGTGGTACAGGATGGCAATCTTTTATCTTTTTTTTCTGAAGTGAGCAGGGAAGACAAGCGCTTCATAAAAAACAGCATGCGCTGGGCAGAGCATAATGCAGGCCTGCGCTTCAATAGAAAGCTGGAGTCCGCCAAGTGGTTTGAATTTTATTCGGGCCATCTCTGGTCGGTGGGTTGGGGGCTGGAGCATGAGCCGGTTATTTTTTCTGACAAACGCTTCTCCGGCGATGTTGTCGAGATCTGGGCGAATTCACTTTCCAAGCTATTGAGTCGAGAAAAAGTAAGAGCCATGAAGGCATCATTTCAGTTGCTGGAATTCGACCCGGTGGCTATCGACGTGTTTACCAGCAGTACACGCAAGTTTGGTGATTTCCGGTTTTCTCCGGCGCAGTACAACCGTTACACGGAACTGGAGATAGTGATCAGCAACGTACGTTTTGTGAGTTCAGAGTGGGCCTCGACCTATCTGTTCTGGAATCTGCAGCACAACGGCTCGCAACTGGACATCCAGTCCAGACGTTTCGTCATCAACCGAGCGCAGATCGACAAGTACCGAGAACGTCTGAATGCCGCAGTAGCCGAACTGCGAGTGAGGGAGATTGAATTGGCAGGTTGATACGTTAGTTGCGTGATATCTGCGCCATGGAAACAAGTTGAATGAAGTGTGGTTTGATTGTTCTGTGCTTGGCAGGTAGTTTTATTTTGCGCCATAGGGGTGCGTTGAAATTTAAAAGGGATATAAGTAATGAATATGGAAGTCGAACACGTAATGTGCGCCGCAGAGCGTATTTCCTTGATTGAAGAATGCAATGCGTTTATCGCCGCGCAGCCTGTGCGGAGTGCGCGAACCGCTCGTGTGGGTATTGCACTGCCGATCGATAAGGACGAACTTAATGCCGCCATCATGGGTACCGGTATTGCCGGTTTTGATGCAAGCATGTCCAAGCGCAGTAAGCGGATCGTCAAGAATACTTACATGTATGCCGATCTCGCAGCGTTGTTCAAGTATCCGGCGGCCTCGCAAAAAGAGCAGCGCTACAATGAATTCATGCGTCTTATGAAACTGGCGGGCTGGTTCGCGTTCAGCCAGCCCTATAACCGTTATCAGGCCGAGTCGCAAAAAGTGACGATGGACAATATTGCGCTGTCGATTATTCACGGCGCGGTGGGTGCTGCTGTCGGCCAGGGGCAGGCAGCCCTGAAAGTGCTGTCGACCGTGGCGGACTCGACCATGGAGGCGCTCAAGAATGAGCCGGAAGCGCTGGCACTGTTCGAAAAAAACTCGAAGAAAGCCGAAGGCGGCAACTTCTGCATGACCAGCGCTGTGCAGGATGCCGAGGGCGGGATCACCATGGCGGTTGCGGCAGTACAGTATTTCGCCAGCGCTCAGCAGACCAAAGTGCTGTTCGTGGAGTGGGCGCCGAGCAGTGTCGAGGTTTACAACGGCGCGGCCACCATGGAAATGGATGAAGAAGACTATCTGATCGCCGAGCCCCTGATCGTCAAGGCGCTGACCGCCTTGCGCGAGAAAGCGTTGAGCATCGAATTTGGCCCCAAGGCCTGATTACGCTTAAGGCCAGAGGTGAAAACCTCTGGCTTTTCTGGAGTGGCCAAATGAGTACCGGACTTGGTTGTAATGCATTCGTTTGCGCTGGAACGTTGGTTCTGGTGGCGAACGAGTTGCCAGATGCACAGAAGACTGACGTACTGAATGCGCTGCTTTACGCGCAAACAGTGGCCGACCGCAAGGTAGCAAACATTTCAGCTATCGCTTCGTGGAATCAGGCCAGAAACAGAGCGATGAGCGTGACCGGGGCACTGCTGCTGGGAGAACCGGAGATACATTTTCCAGTGCCCGCGCCGGCCAGTTTCACCTTGCTGACATTGGCGCAGCAGGCCATGCACCGTTTGAATCCGGATATGGCTGTTATTGCCGATGGCTGGCTTCAGGGGTTGCGACTGGAGCAGACACCTGCTGCGCTCCAAGTGCTCGAAAAGCATGTCGTGAAAGAGGAGAAGTGGGTCCGGTTCTTGCTCACGCTCGTCTCTGCGCAAGGTGGCATCAGCACGGTGGTCATCTGCTTTCAGGCAGCCGACCTCAGGGAGGCGTCGGTTTTTCAGCGCCGTTTCTGGGCTGAAGCCTTACTCGGAAACATGTCTATTAGCGCAAGCAAGGCGTTGCTGGAGTCGGAAGACTATGATTTTTCGCGGGCGGCGATACTTTCGTTATTGGGAGAAAGGTGTCTTGAACAAATCGTTGGCTTGACCTGAGCCGCTGTCACTCGAGCCTTCAGCCTGTGCATCTGCCCGTCCCTGTTGCGTTCCGACGGGCAGACTTTTCATGCCGGCGGACAAAGCAGGCATAATACTGCGCCTTCGCTTGCGAAGCGCCTATGCCACGCAACCGGTCAGCCCCTTGAACGAACGTCCGACATCCACCGCTGTACGCCCCTCGGCCTGTCCGGGGTTGCTGCGTATCGTCCAGGCGCTGGATGGCGGGATCTGCCGAATCAAACTCAATGGCGGTTCGATCAGTGCCGATCAGGCCGACGCCGTGGCAGACGCCGCCGAACGCTTTGCCAGCGGTGTGATCGAGGCGACCAATCGCGCCAATCTGCAGATCCGCGGAATCGGCGCGCAGTCGGCGGCATTGATCGACAGCCTGCTCGCCGTCGGTCTCGGTCCACGCACGCCAGTTGGCGACGACGTGCGCAATCTGATGCTCAGTCCCGCCGCCGGGATCGATCGGCAGAGGCGCTTCGACACCCGCGCCCTTGCCGAGCGCATCCTCGACACCCTGCAAAGCCATTCGCGTTTCCATGAGTTGAGCGCCAAATTCGCCGTGCAACTGGACGGCGGCGAAGCGCTGGCGATGCTCGAGCATGCCCATGACCTGTGGTTGTCGGCGTTTGAGCACGGCGGCGAAACCCGGCTGGCCTTCGGCCTGGCCGGCTGCCCGACGGATCGCGCGCTGGGTGCGGTGGCGGTGGAAAACGGCCACGCATTGGTGGTGGCGGTGCTGGAACTGTTTCTCGAGCTGGCGCGTCCCGAGCAAACGCGTATGCGCCATGTGCTGGAAGAACTTCCCGTGCTGGCGTTCCTTGAGCAGTTGAGAAGCCGCGTGCCGGTCAAAGCCATCAGTGGCTGGAAGCGCCAACCTGCGCAGGACGATCTGCACATCGGCGTGCATGCGCAAAGCATTGCCGGACGGGTTTATGTCGGTGCGGTACCGCCACTGGGGCGGCTCAATCCGATGATGCTGCGCGGTGCCGCGCAACTGGCCCGCCAGTTCGGCGACGGCAGCCTGCGCTTGACGCCGTGGCAGACTCTGCTGCTGCCGAATGTCATGGCGGCAGATGCCGGCGAGGTGCTGCGTCGATTGCAGACATTGGGTCTGTTGACCGAGGCCTCTGAGCCGCTGGCGCGGATGATTGCCTGCACCGGTGCCAGCGGTTGCGGCAAAGGCCTGGCCGACACCAAGGGCGACGCCCGACAACTGGCGACGCTACTGCCCACAGCGGTCGATGTACATCTGAGCGGCTGCATGCGTTCCTGCGCGGCGGCACACTGTGCCCCGGCGACGCTGCTGGCCGTCAATCCCGGTCATTACGATCTCTATTTTCGCGATGCAGCGCTGCCGGGTTTCGGCGCGCTGCACGCCTGCAACCTTACTATTGAAGCGGCCGCGACCTTGCTCGCCGCCCGGAGCCCCCTTGATGCTTGATTACATCCGCGACGGTCAGGAGATTTATCGCAACTCCTTCGCGATCATTCGCCGCGAGGCCAATCTGGCGCGCATCCCGGCCGACCTGGAAAAACTCGCGGTGCGAGTGATCCACGCCTGCGGCATGGTCGAAGCCGTCGACGGTCTGCAATTTTCCGAGGGTGCCGGCAAGGCCGGGCGCGATGCGCTGGCCGCCGGCGCGCCGATCCTGTGTGATGCGCGGATGGTCTCCGAAGGCGTGACCCGTGCGCGCCTGCCGGCCAACAATGACGTGATCTGCACCTTGCGTGACGACAGCGTGGCTGATCTGGCTCGCGAAATGGGCAACACCCGTTCTGCCGCGGCGCTGGAGCTGTGGCGTCCGCACCTTGAGGGCAGCGTAGTGGTGATCGGCAATGCGCCGACTGCGCTGTTCTATCTGCTGGAAATGCTCGACGCCGGTGCACCGAAACCGGCGCTGATTCTCGGCTTTCCGGTGGGCTTCGTCGGCGCGGCCGAATCCAAAGCCGCACTCGCTGCCGACAGTCGTGGCGTGCCGTTCGTGATCATGCAGGGCCGCCTCGGCGGCAGCGCCATGGCTGCCGCCGCGGTCAACGCGCTCGCCACGGAGGTGGAATGATGCAGGCCAAGGGACGTTTGATCGGCTTGGGTGTCGGCCCCGGTGATCCGGAACTGATTACCGTCAAAGCCCTGCGCCTGCTGCGCGAATCGCCGGTGGTGGCGTACTTCGTCGCCAAGGGCAAAAAGGGCAACGCGTTCGGCATCATCGAAGCGCATCTGGTCGAAGCGCAGAACCTGCTGCCGCTGGTGTACCCGGTGACTACCGAAGCGCTGCCGGCGCCGCTGTCCTACGAGCAGGTGATCAGCGATTTCTACGACGAAGCGGCCGTGGCGGTCGCCGAGCATATGGATGCCGGGCGCGATGTGGCAGTGATCTGCGAGGGTGATCCGTTCTTCTACGGCTCCTACATGTATCTGCATGATCGCCTCGCCACTCGTTACGAGGCCGAAGTGGTGCCGGGTGTGTGCTCGATGCTCGGCGGTGCTTCGGTGCTCGGGGCGCCGCTGGTTTACCGCAATCAGAGCCTGTCGGTGCTCTCCGGCGTGTTGCCCCATGAAGAATTGAAGCGACGTCTGGCCGATGCCGACGCGGCGGTGGTCATGAAGCTGGGGCGCAACTTTCCCAAGGTGCGTCAGGTGCTCGAAGAACTGGGTCTGGCCGAGCGCGCGCTGTATGTCGAGCGGGCGACCATGGCGAACCAGAAGATCGTGCCGATGGATCAGGTCGAGCCGATGTCCTCGCCATACTTCTCCCTGATCATCGTGCCCGGTGAACGGTGGCAAGGCTGATGACGCAGATCACCCCCGCCATCGTCATTCTCGGCCAAGGCAGTCTGGCCACCGCACGGCGCATTCAGCAGGTGTACCCGGCGTCGCAGATTCACGGTCTCGCCGGGCGCGTCGAAGGTGCTGACTTCGTCTATCAGGAATTCGGCGCGACCCTGCGCGCGCTGTATCAGCAGGCCACGCCGATTATTGCCCTGTGTGCGGCCGGGATTGTCATTCGTACGCTGGCACCGCTGTTGCTGGAAAAGGGCGCCGAGCCGCCCGTACTCGCAGTCGCCGAGGATGGCAGCGCGGTAGTGCCGTTGCTGGGCGGCCTCGGCGGGGTCAACGTCATGGCACGCGACATCGCTGCCGGATTGCAGGTGGCAGCAGCGATCACTACCAGTGGCGAGTTGCGCTTTGGTACCTGCCTGCTCAATCCACCGAGCGGTTATGCACTGGGCGATCTGGAATCGGGCAAGCGCTTTGTCTCCGACCTGCTCGCCGGCCACAGCGTGCGCGTCGAAGGCGTGGCGCCGTGGCTGGATCAGGCGCAGTTGCCGCAGGACCCACAGGCGCAACGCACGATTCATGTCGGCAGTGCCGAGCGTCCAGCGAGCGCCGATGAATTACTGATTTACCCGCGCAGCGTCGCAGTGGCGGTGCGTGCAGAGACAGCCGACCTGGCGCATGCCGTGCGCAGCGCATTGCAACAGGCGAGCGTCGCCTTGCAATCGCTGGCGTGCCTGTTGGCGGCTGACAGTGAGATGGCATCGGCAACCTTGCGCGAAGCGGCGCTGGAGTTTGGCGTGCCGTTGCGCTTTGTCGCGACTGCAACTGATGTGCAGGCAATCGCGCTGGCTGCCGTACCGCAAGCGCAGCTTCATCTTGTGCAGAATCTGGCCATTGCAGTGGCCGCCGAGCCGCTGGACATCCAGCACATCGGCCGCCCTCGCGGTCGTCTCGCGGTGATCGGCCTCGGTCCCGGTGCTGCCGAATTGATGGTGCCGGCGGTGAAGGCCGAACTGGCCCGCGCCACCGACGTGCTCGGCTACGAAACCTACGTGCGCATGGCTGGCCCCTTCCGCGACGATCAGGTGCAGCATTGCACCGACAACCGCGAAGAGATGCAGCGCGCCCGTCACGCCTTCCGCCTCGCTGCCGAAGGGCGTTCGGTGATCGTCGTGTCCTCGGGTGATCCCGGTGTGTTCGCCATGGCCGCGGCCGTGCTCGAAGCGTTGCACGAATCGAGCGACCCGGCGTGGCACAGCGTCGATCTGGAAATTCTGCCCGGCGTCTCCGCTTCGCTGGCTACTGCCGCGCAAGCCGGTGCGCCACTGGGCCATGACTTCTGCGTGATGTCGCTGTCGGACAACCTCAAGCCGTGGTCGATCATCGAAAAACGTCTGGACCTCGCTGCACAGGCAGATCTGGCGCTGGCGTTCTATAACCCGATTTCCCGTGCGCGCCCCTGGCAGTTGGGCAGGGCGCTGGAGATCGTTGCGCAGCACCGCACTCCGGAAACACCGGTCGTGCTGGGGCGCGATATCGGCCGCCCGGGCCAGACCTTGCGCACCACTACCCTCGGCGCGCTGACGGCCGATCAGGTCGACATGCGCACGATGGTGCTGATCGGTTCCTCCACCACCTGCACGTTTCCCCGTGCCAGCGGTGGTGAATGGGTTTACACACCGCGTTGGTACGGCGAAAAGCCGCTTGCCTGAATTGCACGCCGAGGCAAGTTGTAAGCAACTTGTCTCGGCGTGACATCCGGTCAAAATTCCTGTCTGAATCTTTCCCTTTGAAACCGGACGATGCTTGCGTCAAGAACGCCGCTTTGGCTGTCTGACCAATGACTGGCGGGCAACTTATCTGTTGCCGGATAGTGCGCGTGAGCAACATGACTGTTATTCGATGTTTCTCCGGTAATTATTTGAGTTTTGTGTTTTTTGAAGTCACTGCAACAGCGGCATAACTTCGTCCAGGTTCACTTTAATGAATCAGGGATGAAGGCTTATGGGTGTCATGGAACAGTATGTCGGCGAAGCGGATCTTATTTCTGCCGAAGATTATTCAGCGCTGCAACGCGCCTTGAAGGAGTTTTCCGCTACTGGCGAATATGCCGAGTTGGCAGCGCTTTACGAGAGTGCCGGCAGGGCCTCGGATTTCACTGAAAAACTGCAAGTCGTAACGCTTTTCCTCGACAACTTCGAGCGCCTGGCCAAGCGCAAGACGGCGCCCATGCCGGTGGCCATTGATCGAATCGAGAATGGGTTGCGCGATTACGCGGCGCGCCTGGCGGCAACGGTGAGCATATTCAGTGACGTACCCGCGCCAGTGCCAAAAACAATGCACTTTGTCTGGGTCGGCGGCAGCCAGGTCGGCGCTATCCAGCGTGATTACATGAATGTCTGGCGCCAGGTCCTGGCCACAGAGGGCTACCAGTTCAATCTCTGGTACGACAGCGATGCCTTGCTGGCTTTCGAAATGAATCGGGTCATCTCCGACAGCGCCCGCGTCGATGCGATGGAGTCGGGTGGTGACACCGTGAGCAAGCCCGGCGAGTTGGCGAAGATGATCGAAGACCGGGCGCGAGTATTGAAGCACGAGATGTTCACGTTTCTGCAACAACCGCAATGGCAAGGCAAAGCCGATCAGGCCCGTATTGAATTGATGGTGCGCGCCTACGGTAAAGACCGGGCAACACTGGAGAACTTTCGGCAGGAATGTTTGCACAGCCATCAGCAAATGGCCGGCAGCGACTTGCAGTTGCGCGATGTCCATCGTGAGTTTTCCGGACATTTTCTAGAGGATGTCTATCAGCGTGAAGTGGCGATGCGCGGCAACTTCGCAGCGGCCAGTGATGTTGTGCGCTTGCAGGCTGAATATCTGGAGGGTGGTCGTTACAGTGACATGGATTACTTGCCACCGCTGGCCGACAAATTGGGTGGCGTGGATATCAGCGGTTACAGCGAAGAACAACGTATTGGCGTACTACAAGTGTTGCTCAATAACGATGAAACCTTGATGCCGGGTCGTGACCGGCATCGCTATGTCGACAGAGTAGAGACTATTGCTGCTGCAGACCGGGAGGCGTTGCAGACGTTTGCTCGCAACAAGCATCCTCCAGGGGAGATCTTCGTCGCCCCGCAGGAGCATTCGGTACCACGGGATGCGATGCGTCTGGGAACGGCTCATGGGGTATCCGTTGCGGGGGAAATGAACGCGCATATGCTCGCCCACGCAGGCAGTGGCATGACCATGGCCTACATGCAGATGATCCGTCTGAATTATGACTGCCTGCTGCAAGTGGAGCGTCGTGCGATCGCCGCCGGTATCGATATGAACGACGCGGGGCGTTTGATCGCGGTTATTCAGAACGTCGTGAATGAAGTGCTCGCGCAAAAGAAATTCCCGTCTTCAACGATCCATTTCGCCGCAGGCAGGCTCATCGAAGCCATCCATTCCTATTATCAGGACGGCATTCGGGTCGGTGCTCGAAGCACGATCACCCTTACCGGACCGGGGGCAGCGGCCGCCGGGCTGACCAAATACATCGAAGAACATTTGCTGCCTGAGCAGATCGACCGCATCCGCAATCATCTGAAACTGGTTGAGGGCTATAACGTTTTTACCGAGGAGGAAATGATCTCCGGCTGGACCGTCAATGACGATGAGGCGCAGTGGCTGGCCAAAGAGCAGGAAAAATGGCGCAGCGGCAAACTCAAGTCGCGTTATACCGGCCAACTGGCGGATCTGCTCAAACCGCAACAGACGCTGACGTTCAAGCAGGGCTGGCCGGTGGTGGGCGGTAAACCGGTATTGCTGACGTCGGTCCTGCAGCAATGGATGGATGACCTCGGCGAGCCCTTTGTCCGGGCCATGCGCGAAAAACTCAGCGGTGAGATCACCTTCACCGATGCTTTTGCCATCGGCTTCGACACGCGGCAGTTGATTGCGGCGCAACCGCAGGGCGAGCTGCCGGTTTCCCACGGCGCCGAAACGTCCAGCAATCTCAACGAACTGTTCAGTCGGATTGCCCATGACGCGCTGCCGCTGCAACAACTCAGTCCGCTGGTGCGGGTCATGCTCGGTGGGATTTTCGGAGCGGACAGTCTGGACGATGCGGGTTTTGCGGGCGTCTGGCAGACCGTGCGTGAGCTTGCCGTGGCAACCGATGGCGACGGCACTTTCGCGCGTTTTGACGCCATCGAAAAAGCCCTTCACCAGCGGCCGGAATTCGCGACGGCACTGACGCGGGGTGAGGCGCATGAAGTGCTGACTGCGCGTGAACTCAAGGTCCAGGCGCTCTTCGAAGCGCTGACGGTGCGGCAATGGAGAGAGCGTATCGGGCAGATCAAGCGCACCGCGCAGCGTGAATACCGCACCCGGATCATTCAGCGCAGTGCGCAGGTGCGGGAAACTTTCATCAGCGCCGGCGCGACCTCGGCCCGGCAATTGTCGCAGGACTTACTCATGCAGGGAGCGAGCGACCCAGGGCGCCGCTGCTATCCGCTGGCATTGTTGGTTGGCGCCGCCGTGGCTGCCGGCGAGTCGGCCGAGCGCACGCTGGTCGGGCATGTCGCGACGGCCAGCATCAGTCCTGAACACACCAGCTCACGGGCTTTGCTCAGCGCGTTGAACGAATTGCGGACGTTGCCGACGAGTGCCATCGGGGAGGCTCGCGGCTTGCAGAGTCTGGATACGCTGATGCAAGCGCTGGAAGCAAAAAGTACACCTGCAGTCCTGTTGCTCGACACCGGCGATCACGCGTTGCTGTTGGCAAAGGTGCAAGTGGGCGACCGGTTCGTCTACCGCTTCTATGACCCCAACTTTGCCATCTATGCGTTCGCCGAAGGTGCCCAGGCGAAGCTCGGCGTGGAGCGTTATCTCAGCGCAGGCGATAGCGCACTGGCCAGGCTCTACGGTCTGGGTGACATGGCCGGTGCACAATTCAATGTGGTCGAGCTGAACACGGATGCCATCGTCACGCGCAAGCTGTCGGCGGGGTTGCCTTTGGACAGCTTTCTGCACTCGCCTTCGAGCGATTCGCGCCGTGCCTCGGTCTGGGCCAGACAAGCACTGGCGCGCCAGCGCTCGCTCAGCGAAAACGCGCGCATGGGCACAAGCCTGGCGCAAGTGGATGCACGGTACTGGGCGCAGGCATTCGGCGAGGCCACGCAGCAATTGCGCAGTGAACACTCGCTCGGGCGCGAATATCTGCCGTTGCTCGACACCCTCAAGCCGCAGGCGGACGGCGCTTTTTCGCTGACCCTGGTCGATGCGCAAAACCCCCGTCAGGCGAGAACGGTCAGTACAACCGACCCGCGATTCAACACGCTCAAAGAGCATCTGCAGCGGTTGGTCAAAGCGGCCAAACCCGCGGCCCCCGCTGAGTCTGACGGCGGCAGTCGCTTGAGCTTTGCCTTTGCGATCCAGACCCTGGTCACCGAAATGCGCCAGCGCGATTACCAGGCTGGCGATCAGTTGCCAACCCTGTCAATTGCCCTGCAAGTGCAGGTCTACGTCAGTTATGCCCAACTGGGTTTCGGCGTGGTCAGCGATACCGCTCAGGTGATCAACCTGGTGCGGCAGGTGGCAGCCAGTGAGCAAGCGCTGCTGTTGCGTCAGTCGTCACTGGTCGGCCGTGTGCTCGGGCCGGCAGCCACTGGTGTCGGCTTTGCGTTCTCGCTGGTCAACATCGGCTTCGACATCTACAACCTTTCGCTGGCGCAGAACCACGAGCAGCGCTCACGTTTTTCCACGTCGCTGGCGTTCAATGTGGCGTCACTGGGGCTGGACATTGCCGCGCTGGCCGTCGGTGGAACGGCCGGCGCGGCGGCAGCCATTCTGTCGGTGCCGTTGCTCGGTATCGGCATCGGTGCCACCGCGATTGCCAGCAATCTGGGGCAAATCGCCGACAAGGCTACGGCGGTCGGCAATCATTTGCGTGCCATCCACAACGCTTACCAGCCAGGCGCTTTTACCTTTGCCGACGGGACGCTGCAGTTCCCGCCCGAAGCCGTCATTACCCAGCTTGATCTGCAAGACCGGCAGGTTCGTTTCGACAGCCAGCGGTTCTATCCATGGGGCGGCGGCCCGCTGGAGCTGCCGCAGTACAGCGATGATCCGAAGCAGATCCACCGATCGCTGAACATTCGCCAGGCCTTCGGTCTGGCCGAGAGCGCACCGCTGGATATCCGCGACGATGTTGCGCTGCATACCGTGGTGCTGCCCTGCACGCCGCTTTGCTATTACGGTTACGAATATCAACTGGGGGGCGCCGGCTATGTCTACGAGGCCTTGCCGGGAGAGCAGGTTGAACCGCGTAGCGCCAGTGAACATCCCGACCCGAACTGGTTGTCGTATTTCAATCCGCTCATGGTATTGGGCGATACCCTGAGAATACAGCTTGATGAGCGTATCCACACCCGCTACCCGCAGTTGCGCAACAGTGTGGCAGACAAGCTCGAATACGATGAGCGAGGCAACCGGCGTTTCTATCTGCACAGCACGCCGTCGCTCAAACACATTCTCTACAAGCTGCATCCGGTCTATAAACCGACCACGATTCGTGTGCAGCTCAACGAGCATGTTCGTCAGTTGGCGGTGCCGACGTTGCCGGTGGAGTGGCTGCACAAAATTTCCTATGAAATCACCTCCATGCCCGGTCACTGTCAGTTGCGCCTGACTCGCGGTCTGAGCGAGGTGAAATTTAACGGCTTTGGCAAATGGCTGGTGCATGCGCCCTGGGTCAATCTCGAGCAGGTCCGCTTTGCTGATGCAGTGATTGCGGATGACGACGGCCCACGGTTATATCTGGCGGGGCGTCAATTGACGATTGACGGCATCGTGCTGTCGGCTTTCGAGGGGCTGATCGAACTGGCCGGAGGTGAACTGTACGAGCTGGACTGGCAGCACAATGCATTGCGCCTGGTGTCCGTTACCCTTGGCGATACCCACCATTCCCGCGATGTCCTTGCGCGACTAAGCAAACTCGGTGACGAGGATCGTCTGGCCGCCGGCTATCTGAGGCTTGAGCGATTCAACGTGCCGTTCACCCCGGCCAGCCAGCCGCTGAGGACCACGGCTTTTTACGATGGCCCGCGCAGACGCCTGTTATACGCGCGCAACCTGCCTGGCGCGGTCAACGATGGCTTGCTGCTGGGCGCCGCCACGGCAGATGAAGCGTGGTTTTATCATCCCGATCACGCCACCGTCTGGCGCGTCAATGTGCTCAGCGGGCTGGTCGTGCAGCGCTATCGTTTGCTGAGTCTGGAACCCGGCACGAAAATCAGCGCTTTCGCGCAACTCGCAGACGGCACTCTGCGCGTCTCGCAGCAGTTGGTCGAGCGGAAAAACCTCAATGTGCAAACCACGCTGGAATTTCATCTGGCTGACAAGGACGTGACACTGACCGACATCACGCTAAGGTCGCGCGGGTTGGAAAATTCGCCCCTTAAAACTGAAGAAGGCAGTCGGATCGTGTTTTTCCGTCATCGCCAGAAACAGCCTCGCCCCTATGCCGACGAAACCCCCGGCATGGCTCCGGCCATCAGCACATGGCGCTACGCACCGTATATTCATGCGCAGGCTTATTCCTTCGATCAACTGCTCGAGCGAGCCTGGATTGGCGCGGAAAACGGCCGCTACTTCCGCGCCGACCCGCTCAGTGACGCGGACAGAGTGTTGCTCATGCCGCGATCCGCTGATCCGGCCACGGCACGGCTGTTCTACAGCAAGCAGAGCCAGATGCTCAGCCATGGCATCGAACCGCGTGACAATGTTTTCATGCAGCAAGCGCTGGCGCGGGATGTGGTTGACATCAGACGTGTCGGTGACAGCTATCTCGCCACGTTGAGCGATGGACGACTGTTCGAGATCGACCTCGGTGCCCGTGAGGATAACTGGTTGTCCGAGATAGACAGGGATGTGCTGCAGTTCGTCGGCCTCAGCCAGCGCTGGCTGCAACAACATCCCGACTGGCTGGCCGCACTGCCGGCGCTGGCCAGGCAATACAACAGCGCAGCATTTGCGATCATCGGCTTGCGCGCCCAGGCGGGCCAGCCCTTTCTGGCGGCGTGGTGCGTGGACGAAAAGCTGGTACTGGCGCAAACGCCTGGCATCCGTGAGCTGACGTTACTGGGCCTGACGCCGGACCGGCAAGCCGTCTGGCTGCTGGATTCCGATGCCGGAGCAATCTGGCGGCAGACGCTGGTGTCATTCGAGGAAGCTCGCGCGGCGTTCGGCAACAGCAGCGTCGTGCAGCATCGCCAGGCCTTGCCACAGGCCGAACCGGTCTGGTCATCGTGGACATTCGGCGAAGTCCTGCCGCAGGGCGATGGCCTGCTCGGACGCACCCGCGAAGGCGTGACGCTGCAACTGCAGGATCAACAACCGGCGCGGATTGTCGGCACGGAAAATCGCTGGTCCTGGCGCCTCGGCGAAACGCCCGCACAATTGTGCGAGCGTTTGAAGCAACTGCTGCACGGGCAAGCCCATGCCGCTTTCCTGCCCGTAGAAAATACCGGCAATCGTTACCAATATTACGTGCCAACGCTGAATCGGCTGTTCGATGTGTCCGCCCGGGAGGATGGCCGGTGGGCGACGTTCCTCGGTACGCGCGATACCGATAATCCGCTGTTGCTCGACTCGATCGACGAGCTGGTTTTCAGTGCCGGAACGACCGACAGCGTGTGGTTGCCGGGCAGCCATGCCCAGCGTGATGCGCAGGTCATGACGCTGCAAGTGAGCGATGACCTCACCGAAGTCCAGCCGCTGCTGGTTGACGGCGTGGACACGTTGATCCTGAGCTTTGGTTCGCACACGGAGGGCTACCGGATTTCGGCCGATAGCTGGCAGCGTCTGGATTGCATTGTCGTCGATGTGCGGCGTCCGTCCTCCAGCGAAGCGTCGGAGCCAGGCTTGCTCGCGCTCGACGTGGGGGAATGTGGGCATTGGTTAATGTCGCGGGTCGATGACGAGCTGCTGCTTGCCGATCCGGACAATGGTCGCAGTCTGATCGTGCGCCACGCCCAGGAGCAGAGCGCCTGCGAGTTGGCGCTCAGTGTCTCGGGTCGCCTGTATCTGGTCGCGCTGGAGCAATGGTTGCTGGCGTTCAAGGCCGCACAGGACAGCGACGCCACCGCTACGCTGGCGGCTGTGATTGAACAGTTGCCTTGACGGGTTGAGCCTGCACACAAAAACGCCGCGAACGTTGCCGTTCGCGGCGTTTTTCTTGTCCTGTGCGTACAGCTGCCAGCGCTCAAGGCACCAGATAGCCTTTGACGCCGGTAAAAATGATCTGCGCTGCCAGCGCGCAAACAAACAGGCCCATCAAGCGGCTGACGATCTGCAAACCCTGATCACCGAGAATTCGCTCGATGCGGTTCGATAGATAAAGCACCACGCCCACCGTGAAACTGGCCAGCGCAATACTCATGATCGCGGTGAGCTTGTCGTCCCAATGCGGTTGGCTGACGCCCATGACCAGTAACGCACCGATGGTGCCGGGGCCGACCGTCAGCGGAATGGTCAGCGGCACGATGGTGACGTCCTGCTGTACGTTATCGGCCTGTACTGCCGGCTTGCCCTGCGCCATGCCCAGCGCGGAAATGAACAACACGCTGCCGGCACCGATGCGGAACGCATCAACCGTGATGCCGAACACATCGAAGATCACCCGCCCGAACAGGTACAGCAAGACGCTCGAAACCAGCGTCGCCACCGCGACCTTCCAGGCCAGGCGCCGTTGTTCCTTGCGCGAATAACCGCGGGTCAGGCTGATAAAGCAGGACAACACGAAGAATGGGCTGTAAAGCACCAGCATCTTCAGGTAAACGCTGAACAACACATGGAGCATGGGTGCAGGCTCACTGGCGGGGGAATCGTAAGGAGTCTATCAGGCACCGCAAAGCCTGTCGGCTTACGAAGGTTGCGTCGAGGTGCGGTTCTGTTGGTCGCGCTGGGCCACCCAATGCTCGATCAACTCGCGCAACTGCGACAGCTCGACGGGTTTGGACATGTGCCCATCCATGCCGGCCTGACGCGCGCGTTCCTTGTGTTCAGCGAGAATATGCGCGGTCAGCGCCACGATCGGCGTGCGAACACGCTGGTTACTGACTTCCCAGGCGCGCAATTGCTGAGTCGCCGAGAAGCCGTCGAGGATCGGCATCTCGCAGTCCATCAGCACCAGGTCGTAACGCTGGGCCTTCATCGCTTGCAGTGCTTCTTCGCCGTTGGCGGCGGTGTCCGGTTGCAGGTTGAGCTTGCCGAGCATGCCGCGAATCACTTTGGTCGAAATCGTGTTGTCCTCGGCCACGAGGATGCGGAAATCGCTGGGTACTTTCGCCGCCGTGGCCGCCGTGAGCACTTGCGGCTGAAACACAGTCTGGCCTTTGTTGCGCTGGTTCAGCTCGTCGGCCAGGGTGGTTTTCAGGGTGTAGCCTGCCACCGGTTTGGCGAGGATGCGTTTGATCCCCGAGTTGCGTGCAATGATCTTGCTCGGCGCATTGCTGATGCCGGTGAGCATGATCAGCAGGATGTCGTGATTGAGGCTTGGATCTTCCTTGATCTTGGCCGCGAGCTGCATGCCGGTCATGCCCGGCATGTTCTGATCGAGCAGCACCACATCGAAATAGTCACGCAGGTGCGCCTTGGTTCGCAGCAGGGCCAGCGCTTCCTTGCCCGACGGCACGGCGCTGACATTCAAGCCCCAGGCACTGCACTGCTGGACCAGCACTTTGCGGCAGGTGTCGTTGTCATCGACCACCAGCACCCGCGCGCCTTGCAGTGGGCTGTCGAGGTCCGAAGTCGGGTGTTCGAGGCGATCGGGATCCAGCGGCAGTGTCAGCCACAGGGTACTGCCCTGCGTGGCGCCGCTCTTGATGCCGAATTCGCCATTCATCAGGCGGATCAGTTGCCGCGCGATCACCAGCCCCAGATTGCCGCCCAGGCGGTTGGCCGACAGGAAGTGCTTGCTGTGCAGTTCGGCGTGCATCAGCGCGTCGCGTTCCTCCTGCTCCATCGGCTGGCCGCTGTCCTGCACGGCAATGCGCAAACGTGGCTTGTTGCTGCGCTCGTCGAGGGCGACGACGATCAGCACTTCGCCTTCATCGGTTTTCTTCAGGGCGTTTTCCAGCAGGCTCAGCAGTGTCTGGCGCAGACGGGTCGGGTCACCGCTGATGACCCGCGGCACTTGCGGCTGAATGAAGCTGATCAGCTCGACGTTCTGCTGTTCGGCCTTGGCGCGGTAGATGCTCAGGCAGTCATCGATCAAGGCGTTGAGGTCGAATTGCACGTCGTCCAGTTCGATCTGTCCGGACTCGAGTTTGGAGATGTCGAGAATCTCGTTGATCAGCGTCAGCAGTTCATTGCCGGCGCTGTGGATGGTCTGCACATAGTCGCGCTGCTTGACCGACAGCGGCGTGCCCAGCAACAGTTCGGTCATGCCCAGTACGCCGTTCATCGGCGTACGGATTTCGTGGCTGATCTTGGCGAGGAACTCGGCTTTGGCGTTGATCTCGGCGTTGCTCGCGGCCAGATCGCGACTGACGCTGAAACGGCTCTCGGTGATGCTGCGCTGACGCTCGCCCAGGGCGACGCTCATCAGCAAGCCGCTGATGCAGATGAACACCATCAGAATCATGATCAGGCCTTGCGGCGATACCAGTGTCAGCCCCAGCAGCGCCGGCAGAATGATCAGCGTGCCGATGTTGAACACCACCATCGCCGCAACAAACAGCCGCGCCGGGCGGTAGCCTTTCTGCCAGTGGTAGAAGCCGACGAACAACATGCTCAGACCGGCCAGCGCCACCAGCGCATACGTGATGATGTTCAAAGGCAGGGTGTTGACGAACAACAGAAGCAGGCTGCACGTGACGATGAGCAGGATGTCGCCAAGCAGCAGTTTGTTCAGCGGGTGCGGCCCGAGCGGAGCGAAGTAGCGGTAAGCGAACATCAAACCGGCCGGCGCGGTCAGCAGCAGCGCCAGATACGCGCCAGGGGTCTGCACCGCATGCCAGTTCGGCAGCCACGGACCTGCCAGATTGAGCAGCAGCAACAGGCTCAGCCCCAGCAAACCCTCGCAGACCGCCAGCCAGAGGCTGCTGCGCGAACGCGAATAGGCGTAGCGCACCAGATTGTGCAACAGCAGCATGG
The DNA here is from genome assembly GCF_055484735.1 of Pseudomonas sp. 15C. Lineage (NCBI taxonomy): Bacteria > Pseudomonadati > Pseudomonadota > Gammaproteobacteria > Pseudomonadales > Pseudomonadaceae > Pseudomonas > Pseudomonas sp. 15C. Next base: position 53,419 of record NZ_JBUDGD010000020.1, read on the forward strand.
CCAGACAGCCGAAAAGCATGCCGAACAGTAGCGTCTGATGGTGGTCGGCTGCACTCGTCACCGCCGATTGCAGCGTCACGTGAGGGCGCAATTGATGATCGGAAACCATGCGCAGGTAGACGTCGAGCGATTTTTCGCTCTGCGGCAGCGGCAGCATGAAGTCGCTGCTCGGCAGCGGTCGTTCGGCCTGAGGCTGGTCGGTGCCGGTGTTGCGTTGCTCGATCAGCCTGTCGCCATCGAGCACATACAGATTGAGCTGCGAAAGGTCCGGGGCAAAAATGCGCAGCACCTGTTCATGCTTTCCCGGCGCCAGCCTGAAACGCAGCCACAAGGCGCCATCGGGCGCGGCCGCAGTGAGGCGGTCGAGTTCGATGGGGCTGAATTGATTGGTGTAGCGGGCAGAGCGGATATCGCTCAGTTGCAGGTTGCCTTGATCGTCAAGCAATACCGACCAGCCACTGCCTTGACCGGCGAGGGCCGGAAGCATGCAGAGCAAGGTCAGCAGCGTGACGGTGAAGCTTATGGCAATCCTGAGCCAGCGCACGGCGAAATCCCTTCGTAGGTTGATGCCAGAATATAACGACGCGCGGCGGCAGAACAGCCCGGCGAGGAAGGACATTCCACGCCGGGCATGACTCAGCTTATTGCTGGGTTTCGCCACGTTCACGGGCAATGGCACGGTAGCCGATGTCCTTGCGATAGAAGCAGCCTTCCCAGTCGATGGCCGCAGCCAGCTTGTACGCCTGCTGCTGCGCTTCACCCACGGTTGCACCCATGGCCGTTGCGCACAGCACACGACCACCGGCGGTGACGACGGCGCCGTCTTTCAGTGCGGTACCGGCGTGGAATACTTTACCTTCCAGGCTTGCCGCTGCTTCCAGACCGTTGATCGGCGCACCCTTGGCGTAGTCACCCGGGTAGCCACCGGCGGCCAGCACGATACCGACGCTAGGACGCGGATCCCACTGCGCTTCAACCTTGTCCAGCGCTTGCGCCAGTGCGGCTTCGACCAGCAACACGAGGCTCGATTGCAGACGCAGCATCACCGGTTGGGTTTCCGGATCGCCGAAGCGGCAGTTGAACTCGATGACTTTCGGATGACCGGCCTTGTCGATCATCAGACCGGCATAGAGGAAACCCGTGTAAACGTTGCCTTCGTCGGCCATGCCGCGCACGGTCGGCCAGATCACCTGGTCCATCACGCGCTGGTGCACGTCGGCGGTGACCACCGGGGCAGGGGAGTAAGCACCCATGCCGCCGGTGTTCGGGCCGCTGTCGCCGTCGCCGACGCGTTTGTGGTCCTGGCTGGTGGCCATCGGCAGGACATTCTTGCCGTCGACCATGACGATGAACGAGGCTTCTTCGCCGTCGAGGAATTCCTCGATGACCACCCGCGAACCGGCGTCGCCGAACGCGTTGCCGGCGAGCATGTCGCGCACGGCGTCTTCGGCTTCGGCCAGGGTCATGGCGACGATGACGCCTTTACCGGCCGCCAGGCCATCGGCCTTGATCACGATCGGCGCGCCTTTTTCACGCAGATAAGCCAGCGCTGGCTCGATCTCGGTGAAGTTCTGGTAGTCGGCGGTCGGGATCTTGTGGCGCGCGAGGAAATCCTTGGTGAAGGCTTTCGAGCCTTCGAGCTGCGCAGCACCGGCGGTCGGGCCGAAGCAATCCAGGCCGCGGGAGCGGAACAGATCGACAACACCGGCGACCAGCGGCACTTCCGGGCCGACGATGGTCAGGGAAACGTTTTTCTCGGCAAAATCGGCCAGTTGCTCAAGCGCCAGCACGTCGATGGCGACGTTCTCGCACTTGGCTTCGATTGCCGTACCGGCATTGCCCGGCGCGACGAAAACCTTCTGCACGCGCGGATCCTGAGCCACTTTCCAGGCCAGAGCGTGTTCACGGCCACCGCTGCCAATGATCAAAACATTCATTTCAAAACCTCGGATGACGCTAATTCTGTTTTAAAGACTAAAGCGCTTCACGCTGTAGGAGGTCGCAATGAAGTCGGTAGATGCAAGGCGGAGTCGACCTCGATGAGCGGAGTTGCCTTTTGGCAATGAGCATCATCGAGGTCGGCTCCAACGCAGCAGATGCCGGCTTCAGTGCGGCCGTTGGCTAGTTAGTGACGGAAGTGGCGCATGCCGGTGAATACCATCGCAATGCCCGCTTCGTCAGCAGCGGCAATCACTTCGGCATCACGCATCGAACCACCCGGCTGGATCACCGCAGTGATGCCGACCTTGGCCGCGTTGTCCAGGCCGTCGCGGAACGGGAAGAACGCGTCCGAGGCCATCACCGAACCGGCGACCTGCAAACCGGCGTGCTCAGCCTTGATCGCGGCGATACGTGCCGAATTTACGCGGCTCATCTGGCCGGCGCCGACACCGATGGTCTGACGGTTCTTCGCGTAGACGATGGCGTTGGACTTGACGTACTTGGCGACTTTCCAGGCGAAGATCAGGTCGTGAATTTCCTGCTCGGTCGGGGCGCGCTTGGTCACAACCTTCAGGTCATCGGCGCTGATCATGCCGATATCGCGGCTCTGCACCAGCAGGCCACCGTTGACGCGCTTGTAGTCCCACGCGGCGGCGCGGTCTGCCGACCACTCGCCGCAGGCCAGCAGGCGCACGTTGGCTTTGGCAGCGACGATGGCGCGGGCTTCTGCGCTCACGCTCGGAGCGATGATCACTTCAACGAACTGACGCTCGACGATGGCTTTGGCGGTCTCGGCATCCAGTTCACGGTTGAACGCGATGATGCCGCCGAATGCAGACTCGGTGTCAGTCGCGTAAGCCAGTTCGTAGGCCTGACGGATGCCGCCTTCGGCATCCGGGCTGACCGCCACGCCGCACGGGTTGGCGTGCTTGACGATCACGCAGGCTGGCTTGACGAAGCTCTTCACGCATTCCAGCGCGGCGTCGGTGTCGGCCACGTTGTTGTACGACAGCTCTTTGCCCTGCAGTTGGGTCGCGGTGGCGATGCCGACTTCGGCAGGCCTGGCTTCAACGTAAAACGCCGCGCTCTGGTGCGGGTTCTCGCCGTAGCGCATTTCCTGGGCCTTGATGAACTGGCTGTTGAAGGTGCGCGGGAATTCGCTGCGGCCTTCAGTGCTGAGGGTTTCAGCCGCCTGATTCACCGTGCCCATGTAGTTGGCGATCATGCCGTCGTAGGCGGCGGTGTGTTCGAAAGCCTTGAGCATCAGGTCGAAACGCTGCGCGTAGGTCAGGCCGCCGGCCTTCAGGCTTTCCAGCACGCTGGTGTAATCGCTGGCATTCACCACGATCGCCACGTCTTTGTGGTTTTTCGCCGCCGAACGGACCATGGTCGGGCCGCCGATGTCGATGTTCTCGATGGCGGTCGGCAGGTCGCAGCCTGGCTTGTTGATGGTGGCTTCGAACGGGTACAGGTTGACCGCGACCAGATCGATCGGCTGGATGCCGTGTTCGCTCATGATCGCGTCGTCAATACCGCGACGACCGAGAATGCCGCCGTGGATTTTCGGGTGCAGGGTTTTCACCCGACCGTCCATCATCTCGGCGAAACCGGTGTAATCCGCGACTTCCACTGCGGCAACGCCGTTGTCACGCAGCAGCTTGAACGTTCCGCCGGTGGAGAGGATCTCGACGCCGAGAGCTTCCAGCTCTTTGGCGAATTCGAGGATCCCGGTCTTGTCGGAAACGCTGATCAAGGCGCGGCGGATCGGCAGGCGGGTAGTCTGGTCGGTCATCTCAATTTCCATCAAAAGCAAAGGAAGTCAGCAAAAAAGGCGACCGTTTTTTACGCGGGCGCCTTTCTGGTTTGATTGAATGCTTACAGCAGATCGTACTGCTTGAGTTTCTTGCGCAGCGTGCCGCGGTTAAGTCCCAGCAGCTCACTGGCCTTGGTCTGGTTGCCCTTGACGTAGTTCATCACGCTTTCGAGCAGGGGAGCCTCGACTTCGGAGAGCACCAGGTTGTACACATCCGTGACGGACGCGCCCTCAAGGTGGGCGAAATAATTGTGCAGCGCCTTCTCGACACTCCCGCGAAGGGTCTGGCCTTCTTCGCTCGGCGTGTTGAGGTGCTGTTTCAAATTCACGTTGTCGCTCACGGGTGTTGTTCCACTCACTAAAGTCTCGGTCATCATCGTCATGCGGCCACCCCTTCTTCGTCCCCTGTCAGGCTCTTGTAACGCTCGGCGAAGAACTCCCGAACGTTGGCGCATTGTGTTTCCGTACCATCCAAACGATTGAAACGGGCGCGAAACTCCCTGGCGCCCGGCAAGGTTGCGAGATACCAGCCCACATGCTTGCGCGCAATGCGCACGCCCATCACGTCCCCATAGAAAGCGTGAAGGGCGGCCAGATGCTCCAGCAGAATGCGTTCCACCTCGATCAGCTTCGGTGCCGGCAATTTCTCGCCGGTACGCAGGAAGTGCTCGATCTCGCGAAAAATCCATGGCCGCCCTTGAGCGGCACGACCTACCAACAGGCCATCGGCACCGGTCGCATCAAGCACGTAACGGGCCTTCTCTGGCGAATCGATATCGCCATTGGCGAAGACCGGAATCGACACCGCCTGCTTGATCGCGGCAATCGTGTCGTACTCGGCTTCCCCGGTGTACAGATCGGCGCGCGTGCGGCCATGCACGGCCAGCGCAGTGATCCCGGCCTGTTCGGCGATTTTCGCCACGGTCAGGCCGTTCTTGTTCTCGCGATCCCAGCCGGTGCGGATCTTCAGGGTGACCGGTACATCCACCGCAGCCACCACGGCCTGCAGGATCTCGGTCACCAGTGCTTCGTCCTTCAGCAACGCGGAGCCGGCGGCCTTGTTGCACACCTTCTTCGCCGGGCAACCCATGTTGATGTCGATAATCTGAGCGCCCAGCTCGACGTTGGCCCGGGCCGCCTCCGCCAGCATCTGCGCATCACCACCGGCGATCTGCACCGAGCGTGGCTCGGGATCACCTTCGTGGATCATGCGCATGCGCGACTTGCGGGTATTCCACAGGCTCATGTCGCTGGTAACCATTTCCGAGACTACAAGCCCTGCGCCCAGACGCTTGCACAGCTGACGAAAGGGCTGATCGGTGACGCCCGCCATCGGGGCAAGAATCAAGCCGTTCTGCAATGTGTATGGGCCGATGCGTACCGCCGACATAGGACTTCCCTGAGGTGGGGCCGGATCATGAGAGTTCGAAAAAGGGTGGGCATGATACCCGCTCTCGATGACTGGTTAAAGGCTGAATTGAACAAAATCTGAACAGTAATTTTGTTATCGCCGCTGGTTTGGTCGTGCACGGCGAAGTCAGAAAACCGCCGTCAATCCACAAACCTCGCGGGCTTCACTCGGGTGAGTGGAAACTCAGGCTGTAATTCACCGCTTTCGGGCCCGGATCGAGAATGTCCAGTGCAATGTGGATCGGCGTCTGCGGCGGCATCTCTGGCAGGCCTTCAAGATCGCCCTTGAGGTATTCGCCGGGTTTGAAGCGACGACTGGCGATCAGATGACCATTGAGATCGGCAAAGCGCAGTTCCAGCAGCGGGAACGGCTGGGAAAACGTCGCCCGGTTGTAGATGATCGCATCGACCACCAGTGCACCATTGAATTCCGGATGGCTGCGCACCACCAGATTGCTGCTCTTGATTCTGGCGATGTCGACCTTGGACGGGACTGTGCAGCCGATCTGCGGGCAGATTTGCTGGAACCATGGGCGGTATTGGTCCTGCCGGGCCAGTTCGTCGAAATGATAGGCGATGTACTGCGCCGCCAGACAACCCGCCGCGATCAGCACCAGCAGCAGCCAGAGCAGGCGTCGGCCCCAGGGCGAGCGGCGTTTTTGCCAGTCGAGTTGCAGCGGGTCGTCGGTCAGGTCTTGCAGGACTTCGGCACGTACGCCGGGTTCTGCGCGTTCGCGCTTTTTGCGCAGCGGCGCGATCGACGGCAAATCGTCATCATCGCTGTCGTCGCTGGCCGACAGCCGTTCACGGCGGGCATTCGGGTCGATCGGGTCGTGCAGGCGCAACTGCGGAATGCGCGGCTCGTCATCCAGATCCACCGGTTCCAGCGACAGCGAGGGTTCGGTGCGTTCGGGTTCGAGGGTTTCGATGGCTTCGATGTCCGGCTCGCCATCCGGCTTCGATGTGCGCTCATCGGCCGGTTCGCTGAACAGGCTGCCCGGCCATACCGCGTCATCCGGTTCGGGGCTGTCGCGGCGTGCACTCAGAGAGTCCTCGCGAGCGCGCCCCGGTTCGGTGACCGGCTGAATTTCGCGTTGCTCGAGACGGGCCAGTTCCTGATCCAGGTCGAGGCTGTCGAGATCCAGTTCCGAAGCGTTCCACTGCTTTTGGCTGATCGCGCGTGGCGCTGGCGTTTCACCGACAACAGGTGATGGTGCTTCAGCCTGCGCCGGCGCGATGGGCGTCAGTGCATCCTTGCCGGCGTGTTGTTCAAGCAACTGTTTGGCGGCGTTGAACACTTGCAGGCAGGAGCCGCAGCGAACCACCCCGCGGGCCACGCTCAATTGAGCATGGCTGACGCGGAAACTGGTTTGGCAATGCGGGCACTGAGTGACGAAGCTGTCGGTCATGCGGCGATCCGGTTTATGCAGGCGCTCATATTAGCGCCGACGGCCAGTGATGCGCACCCAGCCGTCGCGATTGGCAATCGGGTCGAGATCGAAGTCCTGTGCATAAGCGGCGGCGACTTCGTCACCTTGTTCGGCGAGGATGCCCGACAGCGCCAGACGCCCGCCGGGCTTGACCAGGCCAGACAGTTGCGGCGCCAGCGAAACCAGCGGGCCGGCGAGGATATTGGCGACCAGCACATCGGCTTTGACCTGCGGCAGGTCTTGCGGCAGGTACAACGGGAACAGTTCGTCGGCGATGTGGTTGCGCCCGGCATTGTCGCGCGAAGCTTCCAGCGCCTGCACGTCGATGTCGGTGCCGACCGCTTGTTTCGCGCCCAGCAGCAGCGCCGCGATCGCCAGAATCCCTGAACCGCAGCCGAAGTCGAGCACGTCGCAGTCTTTCAGATCCTGGCCGTCTAGCCATTCCAGACACAGTGCGGTGGTCGGGTGCGTGCCGGTGCCGAAGGCCAGGCCCGGGTCCAGCAGCAGGTTGACCGCGTCAGGTTCCGGTGCTGCGTGCCAGCTCGGCACGATCCACAGGCGCTGACCGAAGCGCATCGGCTGGAAGCCGTCCATCCAACTGCGCTCCCAATCCTGATCTTCGATCACTTCACTGTGGTGCTCGGGCAGCGGGCTGCCGGTCAGCAACTCCAGATGAGCCAGAACCGGTTCCGGTTCAGTGCCACCCTCGAACAGCGCCAGCAAATGCGTGTGCGACCACAGCGGGGTGGTGTTGAGTTCCGGCTCGAAGATCGGCTGATCTTCAGCGTCCATGAACGTCACCGACACAGCGCCCACCTCAAGGAACGCGTCCTCGTAGGTTTCGGCTTGTTCCGGAGTGATGGCGAGACGGACTTGCAGCCAGGGCATGGCGGTTACCTTTGAAATCTGTGGGGCAGCCCGAAGCTGCAAAAGCGCGCAGTTTACGCCAGGTCGCCAGCAAAGTGGACAAGCCGGTCTGCTGTTACACATTCACGGGCGCGATATACCGGTGTATCGCCTGAGCGCGCTGGTCGGCAAATACAGTGGAGGCTCATTTCTACGCAACGACGGGCCGGGAATATGGCGACTCAACAAGGGATTGTAGAAGAAACCGCAGCCACCGCTGCGTCTGCAGGGACGGTGCAGGAGGTTTTGCTGCGAATTACGCGTTGGCAGGTGTTGATCGACAAGCGCCTGAGCAGCCAGATGAGTTTGTTCGAGGCCATGGAAGATTTCGCATTGACCGAACTGCGCAGTCATCACTCTGACGGCAATATCGATCCGGGTTTTGTACAGGTCCTGCTTGATGCGATTGTGCAGAAAATGATCGATGGCAAGCCTCTAATGTACCTGGCGATCCGCGACGCTCCGTATCGCTGGCCGGGTGGCGCCGATCAGGGACTGCCTGCCAGCCATCGTGAAGCGGTCATTCAGACAGTTGATAGCGTTGCCGAGCATTTCCTTGTTCAGTACAAAAACTACCTGCAAGAGCATTGGCAAACCAAGGGGCAGGAGGCGGCGTTCGATCGCCTCGTCGTGCGCAAGCTGCAGCGGTTTATTGACGATATCGACGCGCTGTTCAACGCAGATCGGCTCGCGAACCTGACGCTGGATCGATTGCGCAGGCAAATCGAAAAGATTGAGGACCGAAACGCTCGCCGGTATCGGTTGACCGCGCTGGCAACCGGTGCGGAAAAGAAAATTCTTCAAGCGCAGTCATACGCGAGTTTGCCGCACTGGCTGCGAGTCCTGAACGAACCGGACCGCGCCAGATTGCGCCAGTATCAGCAACAGACGTCACTGGCCCAGGCCGCGCTTGATGACCTGCTGGAAGGCTATGGATCGCTGCGCGCCTTCGCCCGTCAACAAGCAATCGATTACATTCTGCTCAAGCTCGACATCGAAGTAGAACCGGACCGCATCGAGGTGCGCTTGAAATGGCGCTCGGCGGTTGGCGAGCCGACGCAGAACCGCAGCCTGAGCGAATTGCTCGCGGCGGGGCCGATCGGTAAGGATTTCGCTGCGGTGCTGGACGTTACCAGTGGTCCCGCGCAACGTAATCAGCCTCTGACGCCGACATTGGTTGCCGACATGCTGGCAGAGCTGGACTGTCCGGCGGATTACCTGCAAGTTCTAGCCCGGCAGTACAAGCGCGAAGACGTGCAGCAAGCCTCGTTCGACTGGCTTGTCGCGCGGCTCAAACAAAGCGCGTTCGTTGCGCGTTGCGCTGGGCATTTGACCGTGGCCGACCATGACCGTCTCGGTCAGGCGTGGGCGACAGATGTCACAGAAAAAACTCTGCGATTCGCTGCGCTGACGCTGCCCAACGGCATGCAGTGTGCTGACCTGCTGGTGTGTTATCGCCAGGAGACTGCGCAAAAGGTAGAGGATCTCTTGCTGTACGCGCCGAACAAGCCAGACGGCCAGGAGTGGATGCGCTTGCGTTCGCTGGCGGCGTTGACCGGAGAAGTCTGGAGCTGGACGCAGAGCGAATCCGGGCGCGAATACCTGTTGCAGCAACTTTCGCCAACGGCACATCGCACGGCGCGCGATTACCTGTTAGCCGTGTCGGCGAGCCCGCCTCTCTGGGGAATGACCAGCGACATCCGTCGTGGCCCGACCTCGTTCGCCGAATGCATCAAGGCCGTGGTCGAAATGGGCCTGGCAAAAAACCTGCAGCGTGTCGAGGAAGACAACTCGCTGCGCTGGTACACAACGCTTGGTCTCGAGGCACGCCGGCGCATCAGTGGCCTGAATCAGGAGCTGGTAATGCATCAGCAGGCTTTCAATGAATTACTGGGCGGTTTCGAAGTTTTCGTCGACTTCGCCAGGCGCACGGTTGCCGCAGCGATTGCGCCGTATTTGCGCAGCAAGAATGTGCTTGAGCCGGTCGACCCAGCGACCGTGTTGATCGATTACAGCCCCGGCATTGCCGACCGCAGGAAGCAGCCGTCAGCCAGTCTGCTCGATCTGGCGATCTACGGCTACGATGACAACGCTGGCATCGAACATCCGAAAAGAGGTGTGCGCTCGTCAGTTGGTCAGGATTTGAGTCAGGTGCGCAGTGCCGATCTGGCGCGGTACATGCGTGGGGCCTGGCTGGGTGAACAGTACGCGAAAGAGATTCGTGGCCAATACCTGGACGCTCGCGATGAAGCCTACGAGTTGCGTCGGTTCGGCTACCGCAATGTGCTGTTGTCGAAAATGGATCGTGACCTGCGCATTGCCAGAAGTCAGGCGCGCTTGAGCGATGCGGTGTATTCGGCGCTGGTCCGTCAGGTCTCGCTGCTCAGCCAACCGCCAACGTCGGGAGCGCATGTGCCGGGTGCCGACATTGCTGCGAGCGACGGCGTGTTCAAGTTCACCGTGCGCCATAACGTCGTGCTGGGGGTATACGTTTTTATCTGTTGCCAGCCCGAACCGTCCCGGTGGCTATACACGCCGGATGCTCCCGACGGTCTGACGGTGCGCCCGTATCTGTCACTGGAGGGCGAGGTCGCCGGTACATTGCATGACTACCTGATGGCGCGCTGCCCCGTCGCTGCGCGCAATACCGTGTCACGCTCATTGCGCGCGATAGCGGCAAAGAAACAGCGCGTCGATACGCTGTACGAAGCGCAGCGAGTGATTGACGCGCGCAATGAGTTCAACGCTTACATCGAGCGCACGGTCACGGACGTGGAGGACATCACCACCAGCCGTGCGGAAATGATCGAAAGACAAGTGGTGAAGGGACTGATGTTCGGCGCGGCGCCGTTTTGTATGGTGTTTCCGCCGTTTGCCTTGCTGCTGGATGTTGTATTCATCGCGGTCAGCGCCGGCCAGGCAGTCGCGGCACACCTGGAGGGCGATGTTGATAGCGCGCTCGGTCATTGGCTGGAGGCATCCTGGGGCGCGCTGTTTGCCATGGTGGGTGTCGGCAGCGCGGTCAAGTTGCTCGCCGGCACGGCCAGAAGCCTGAGACGCACGACGAGGCCGGTCTCATTGTTGGCCGAACGCCTTGAGACGCTGGCGCCGATTCGCAAGGAAACACTGCCGGCGGTCCGGGAGGTGCGTTTTCGCGCCGGGCAGGCCGTTGGCAAGGCGCCCGAACAGTTGCAGCGGGTCACTGAAGAAACGGTGTTTTTCGGTACCTGGCGCAGTCCGCCAAGCGCCGGGCAGCCTCAACCAAGCTATTACATCCGCAATAAAGGCAAGTATTTCCAGGTCCGGGAAAATCCGCATTTCGGTGGGCTCAGCCTGATTGATGCCCGTCGCCCCGCGGCCATTTATCAGCGGCCCATACGTTTGACAGCCAACGGTAAGTGGACCCATGACCGTGTCGGGCTGCGCGGCGGCAATGATCAGGTGCGCAATCTTGGCCATGTGAATAATCTGCGCAACGCATTTCCCGGGCGTCTCGAGCCGGTGCTCAACCGGGGCGCCATGCAGGGTGAGGCTGTGGTCGCGAAGTTCGTTGCCGGGTCGAAGGACAATTATCTGTTTTCGCTGAACGCGCAGACCTGTGTCATCGCCTCGATGTACAACCCGCTGACGAAGGTTGGCGCGGTCGTCCATTTCGATCACAACATTCGCTCGCTGATCGAACGCACCGTTCGGGACGTGATGAAACGATTGGGAGGCTCGACCAAGGATGTTCGCGCTACGCTGGTCGGTGGAGACTGGTTGACGGGTACCGATATCGGTGGATCGGTCAGAGGCGTATTGCGCCAGCAAGGGCTGCGGCCGACCTGGGATTACTGGTCGTATTCTTCTTGTCTGGGTAATAACTATGCCGTGTCGTTGAATTTGCAGAACGGCGTGTCGACCGTGTTCAAGACTTCTGCCAGTCAGGTTGAACGGTTGTATACGCCGGTTTTGCAGCGGGCGCGGTATGCCAATGACGCAGTCTCGACGCGCGCGACGAGCTTCATGCAACGGGTGCGCAGCAGGCCGTTGTATGAGGATGGCTCGGGCAACGTCGTCGACAAGGCCGGCCGTCGGGCCACCGCCGCGATGATCGACGAGCAGGCTTTTTCGATGGTGTTGATGAACTGATGTGTTTGTCGCAGGCATAAAAAACCCGATCACAGGGATCGGGTTTTTCACGCCAATGCAGTCTTACGATTGCTTGGCCAGCTTGTGCTCAAGGTAGTGAATGTTCACACCGCCTTTGCAGAAGCCTTCGTCGCGGACCAGATCACGATGCAGCGGGATGTTGGTCTTGATCCCGTCGACCACGATTTCGTCCAGGGCATTGCGCATGCGCGCCATGGCTTCTTCGCGGGTCGCGCCGTAAGTGATCAGCTTACCGATCAGCGAGTCGTAGTTCGGCGGAACGGCATAACCGCTGTACAGGTGCGAATCGACGCGTACGCCATTGCCGCCCGGGGCGTGGAAATGCTTGACCGTACCCGGGCTCGGCATGAAGGTTTTCGGGTCTTCGGCGTTGATCCGGCACTCCAGCGAGTGACCGCGAATCACCACGTCATCCTGAGTGAACGACAGCTTGTTGCCAGCGGCGATGCTGAGCATCTCCTTGACGATGTCGAGACCGGTGACCATCTCCGAAACCGGGTGCTCCACCTGAACACGGGTGTTCATTTCGATGAAGTAGAAGCGACCGTTTTCGTAGAGGAACTCGAAAGTGCCGGCGCCACGGTAACCGATGTCGATGCACGCCTTGACGCAACGAGCCAGGACTTCCTGACGCGCTTTCTCGTCGATGCCCGGTGCCGGCGCTTCTTCGAGAACCTTCTGGTGACGACGCTGCAGCGAGCAATCGCGGTCGCCAAGATGGATGGCGTGGCCCTGGCCGTCGGACAACACTTGCACTTCGACGTGGCGCGGGTTGGTGAGGAATTTTTCCAGATAGACCATCGGGTTGCCGAACGCCGCGCCTGCTTCGGTGCGGGTCAGTTTGGCGAAGGCGATCAGGTCTTCTTCCTTGTGCACCACACGCATGCCGCGACCACCACCGCCGCCAGCGGCCTTGATGATCACCGGGTAGCCGACTTCGCGACCGATGCGCAGTGCCGTTTCTTCGTCTTCCGGCAGTGGGCCGTCGGAACCTGGAACGGTAGGAACGCCTGCTTCGATCATTGCGTGCTTGGCCGAGACCTTGTCACCCATCAGGCGAATGGTTTCGGCTTTCGGGCCGATGAAGGCGAAGCCGGAGTTCTCGACCTGCTCGGCAAAATCGGCGTTTTCCGCGAGGAAACCGTAGCCTGGGTGGATGGCGGTAGCGCCAGTCACTTCAGCGGCGGCGATGATGGCCGGGATGTGCAGGTAAGACTGAGAGGCAGACGCCGGGCCGATGCAGACGGATTCGTCTGCCAGACCCAGGTGCATCAGCTCTTTGTCGGCCTTGGAGTAAACGGCGACGGTCTTGATGCCCATCTCTTTGCAGGCACGCAGAATCCGCAGGGCGATCTCACCGCGGTTCGCGATCAGAACTTTTTCCAACTTCGCAGTCATCAAAGGCTCTCCGCAGTTCAAACGATGGTGAACAGCGGTTGGTCGTACTCAACCGGCTGGCCGTCTTCGACGAGGATGGACTCGATCACACCGCTGGTTTCAGCTTCGATGTGGTTCATCATCTTCATGGCTTCGACGATGCACAGGGTGTCGCCTTTCTTCACGGTCTGGCCGACTTCAACGAAGGCTGGCGACGCTGGCGAAGATTTGCGATAGAACGTGCCGACCATCGGCGAACGGGCAACGGTGCCGTTCAGCGCCGGGGCAGCAGCGGCAACCGGGGCGGCAGCAGCGACTGGAGCGGCGGCAGGTGCAGCGGCCGGAGCCTGCATCGGGGCCGGCGCGTAGTATTGCTGAGCCGGGGTCTTGCTGTGACGGCTGATGCGTACGGACTCTTCGCCTTCCTTGATCTCGAGCTCGTCGATGCCGGACTCTTCCAGCAATTCGATCAGTTTCTTAACTTTACGGATATCCATGAATCATCAACTCCCAAGGGTCGGTCAGGGGCGTTTAACGCTTGTTGTTCAAGTCGTTGCCTGTGTTTCAAGCTGTTCTAGCGCGGCCTCCAGGGCCAGTCGGTAACCGCTGGCGCCAAGGCCGCAGATCACTCCCACCGCTACATCGGAGAAGTAGGAGTGATGGCGGAAAGGTTCGCGTTTGTGCACGTTGGACAAATGCACTTCGATGAATGGGATGCTCACTCCCAGCAGCGCGTCACGTAATGCGACACTTGTGTGCGTAAAAGCCGCCGGATTGATCAGAATGAAATCGACACCTTCGCCGCGGGCGGCGTGGATGCGCTCGATCAATTCGTACTCGGCGTTGCTTTGCAGATACAGCAGATGATGGCCGGCTTCTCGGGCGCGGCGCTCCAGATCCTGGTTGATCTGCGCCAGCGTCGTCGAACCGTAAGTGCCGGGTTCGCGGGTGCCGAGCAGGTTCAGGTTGGGGCCGTGCAGCACCAGTAGGGTCGCCATCTGCGGAGTCCTTGTCATGAATGAGCAATCGTCAGAACCCGGCGACTATGCCGCAAAGCCTTTGTGACTGTCCAGTTCCATGCAATAGCCAGCACGATGGCCGATGTTTGCGCGAAGTATGTGACTAATGTGTCGAATCCGGTCATTCAGTGGCGGCTGGGCTGACGCCATCGCGAGCAGGCTCACTCCTACAGGGGGGACGCGATCCGATGTAGGAGTGAGCCTGCTCGCGATAGCGATTTGTCAGACGCGAAAGGCCTGTACGGCGGTATGCAGTTGCCCGCCCAATACCAGCAAGTTCTCGCCTTGTTCGCGACCACGACCGATGCGCAGCAGATTTTCCCCACCCAGCTGATGAATTCGCTCGCTGTGATCGCGGATTTCGCTGACTGCGCCGCTCTGCTGTGCGGTGACGTCGGCAATGCGAATCGCAGTGTCGGAAATGGTCTGGATTGCCCCGACAATCTTGTCCAGTGCACCGTCGGCCGCTTGCGCCTGATTGGCGGTGGCCTCGGCGTGTTCGACCTGGGCACGCATGCCTTCGACCGATTGCCGGGCGGCGGTTTGCAGGCCGGCAATCAGCGTCTGGATCTCCGCCGTGGCGCCAGCCGTGCGTTGCGCCAGCGAGCGTACTTCTTCGGCGACCACCGCGAAACCGCGACCCATTTCCCCGGCGCGCGCCGCTTCAATCGCCGCGTTCAGGGCGAGGAGGTTGGTCTGGTCGGCAATCGAGCGAATCACCGTCAGCACGCCGCCGATGGTGGCCGACTCTTCGGCCAGGTGCTCGATCATCTGCGCGTTGCCTTGCACTTCACCGACCAGCGCATGCAGCCCGGTGAGGCTCTGGCCGATCACCGTCTGACCATGCTCAACGGCAAGGCCCGCGTGGCGGCTGGCGTCCGCTGCCTGCTGCGCATCGCCGGCGACCTGTTGAATGGTCGCCTCCAGTTCGCCCAGCGAATCGCGGATCAACGCGGTGTCGCCAGCCTGATGCTCAGCGCCGCTGTGCAGGTCGTTGCTCAATTCGGCCAAAGTGCGGCTGCTTCCGGCGACTTGCTCGGCATTGCCGCGAATGGTCCCGACCAGATCTACCAGATAGGCACGCAAGCGATTGAGCGAGGCTTCGATGTCATGCAGTTCGCGGTTGGTCTTGCCCAAGCGGATGTCACTGCTGAAATCGCCCTCGGCCCAGGTCGACAGCGCCGGGGCGAGATTGGTCAGGGTGCGCGCCAGGCGACGCTGCAAGGTGTCGATCAGCAGCGCGATCAGCAGAATCAGGCCGATCATCACGCCTTGCATCAAGCGAACTTCGCCCTGGATCTGCCCGTGCTGGGCGCGCACCGCCGGTTCCAGAGCCGCGATGGCTTGTTGCACCGCAGCGATTTTCTGATGGGTCGCGACACTCAAATCAGTGCGTTTCTGAATTTGCTCACGGGTGCGCTCAAGCTCCGCCGGATAACGACCGAGCAGGCTGTTGAGTTCCCGTTTGAGGCCGACACCAGCGTCTTCGGCGACGGTTTTTTCGCTGTTCTCGATGCCCATCATCGCGGCGAAGTCGTCGCTGCCGGAGGCGCTCTGGCTGACCACGCCGAGCAGGGGCAGGGCGTCGATGGCTTGCGCCTGGGCGCGGATGTTGCTGACTTCGCGCTCGACATCCGCAGCCAGTTCGCTGCGTCCGCTGCTGACCAGTTTGTCGCGTGCCAGCGAAAGCTTGCCCAGATGCTGTGACGCCACCAGCAGGGGCGTCAGGTAGCTCGCGTTGCCGTTGGCGTACGTGCTCAGTTGTTCGAGGCTGGCGCTCAATTCGCGCTCGGCTTGTAGCAGCAAGGCCTGCGGATCACCGGCCAGTTTGCCGGCGGCGAGCAGGTCAGTCTTGCTGAACTCGGCCAGCCCGGACAGGCTCGGGCGCAGCGAATCGGCCAGCGTCGGTGGTAGATCAGCCAGTTGCGTTTGCAAGTCGTCGATGGCCTGGCTGGCGCTGCTCAACCGCAAGGCGTCGCCGCTGGCGAGGTAATCCTCGACGTTGCGTGCGACTTCGTTCTGAAATTGCTGGGACAGGCCCAGATATCGCTCCATCAGCAGATAGGGACGTTCGAGGGCTTTTTGCGACCACCACAGCGTGGCGCCGAGTGCCAGGCACACAGCGACCAGCAGCAGCGTATTGAGATTGGTGAGCAACTTCAGGCGCATGACGGCTACCAACGGCAGAAATGGTAAGCGCCTGAATTTATTGCGGTTCTGTTACAGGGTTATGACCGAATCAGTGGATTCCGATGAAAAAGTGGCACTTTGCTTTGAGTGCCGTGCGGTCTGCACCCGATTGCGTCCGGCCCCCTTGGCACGGTACAGCGCTTCGTCGGCCTGACTGGCCATCATCAGGCTGTCGCAGTCGTCGTGCATTTCCACCACGCCGGCGCTGAAGGTGCACCACAAGTCCTGCGGCTGCGCCGGATAGTGGATTTCGGCGAAGCGCTGGCGGATCTCATCGAGCACATTGTGTGCGGCTTCGATGTCGGTGTCGGGCATGACGATGGCAAACTCTTCACCGCCGTAACGGCCAATGAAATCGGTCTTGCGCAGGCGCTGCTTGAGAAACAGCGCCAGGCTCTTGATCACCCGGTCGCCCATCGGGTGGCCGTGGCTGTCGTTGACCCGTTTGAAGTGGTCGATGTCGAGCATGGCAAAACTCAGCGGCTTGTTCTCGCGGCGGGCGCGGAACGAGCAGTCCTCAAGCAATTGCAGGATGTGCGTGTGGTTGTACAGGCCAGTCAGGCTGTCGCGCACCATCCGCGCTTTCAGATTGCGCGCGCGGGCGGCACGGTTGCGCACCGTCGTAATCAGGTGGCGTGGCTTGATCGGCTTGGTCAGGAAGTCATCGCCGCCTTCGCTCATGGCGTCGAGCTGCTTGTCCAGATCGTCCTCGGCCGACAGATAAATGATCGGCACACTGACATAGCGGTCGTTGTGACGGATCACCTTGGCCAGTTCGGTGCCGGTGCAGGCCGGCATGTACATGTCGAGGATGATCAGGTCGGGCTGGAAGTCCGCCAGTTCCGCCATCGCCTGGATCGGCTCGATCAAGGTGCGCGTGACGATCCCGGCGCTGTTGAGCAGGCGCTCGGTGTGCAAGGCCTGGGCGCGCGAGTCATCGATGATCAGTACTTTATAGGGTTCGTACTGCGCAACGCAGGTGAGCACTTCGATTTTTTCCAGCAGGCTCGACGCTTCGAGGGTGCCGGTGAGAAATTCCTGGCCGCCGGCGCGCACGGCGGCGAGGCGGGTCGGGGTGTCGGTTTCATGCAGGCTGAAAAACAGCAGCGGCAACGGCTCGTCGAGACCGACCTGGGCTTCAGCGGCAAGTTTCAGGCCGACGCCGGGCCCGCTGAAGTCCACGTCCATGACAATCGCCGCCGGCAGGCGCTCGACCATCGATGAGCGAAACGCCGAAACGCTGTCCAGCGCCTGCGCGCTCAAACCGAAAAACTCCAGTTGTTTGGCCAGCCGTTCAGCGCGGTCATAATCTTGCAGCAGCACATAGATCGGCTTGCGCAGCGGCGGCAGAAAGGTTTGCTCGAGCTGATCGCCATGCCGCAGGCCGGTGCGCGACAGGCGCTGCATCAATCGATTGAGGTCGGTAATCAGCCCGCTGCTGAGGCGACCGCGATTGGCGTCCACCGCTTCCAGCGACTGGCTGATATGCCGCGCCAGTTGCGTGTGCTCAGGCTGTTCGAAACGCTCGGCAAAACGCAGCAGGCGCAGGTTGGCCTCGCTCAGTTCGGCGAGGTCGACGGTTGACCATTCGCTGCGCTGCAGGCGCTGCCATATCTCGAGAATCTGACGCGCCTGATGAATTACCCGCTGGGCAAAGTGGTGCTTGAGACGCTCACGGCTGGGGTCTTCTGGCTCGGTCATATCCTGACTACTAGTTAGGCTGCATGCTGAGATCGACTGGTGGCTCTATGCTAGCACCTCTTTTCCCTTAGACGAGTGTCGTACGTCAATAATCTGATGTGCGACACCATTCAGTTTCTGACCGGTTGGTTTCGTGCCCGGCCTGCCGGGCGCATGCTGCGCCGTGTGCGGGCGTCGTCGATGTTGACCCAGAGCGCTTTCCAGCGGTGGTGCTCGCCTTGTGCGTCGTACAAGGGTGAGCTATGGACTCAGGGATTCCCCTAGGGCAAGCGTCACTCGCCCGCATCATTTGCGGCTTATCGCAACCGGCCAGTGCTAGGCCTTGGCACGTTGTTGTATGGTTGTGGTCGAACCGTTGAACTCAAGTGATTGAAAGGATATCGCCATGCTGGACTGGAAAAACCGCGCGGGCAGCGCGCCTGAACGTGCCGCCGAGCCCAAGTCGGCCACCCGCAGCTACGTGAGCGGGCTGTTGTTCAGCCGCGCGCTGGCCACACTGGTCGGCCTTTATCTGCTGGTGACCATTGGCCTTGGCTGGTACTGGAGCCAGGAGCCGGCGCTGTTTCCGGTGGCGCAAAATGCCCAGGTCGCGGCCGAGAAAGAAGGCAAGCAAATGGTCGTCGGCTACACCACGGTCGAAACCCTGAAGACCGTCGCCGGCACCTTGCTCGACAAGCCGGGCGGCTACATTTCCAACGACCGTTTCCCGCCGGGCCTGTGGATGGACAATACGCCGAGCTGGGAATACGGCGTTCTGGTGCAGGTGCGTGACCTGACCCGTGCCCTGCGCAAGGATTTTGCCCGTTCGCAATCGCAGTCGGCCGAAGACGCCGATCTGGCCAAGGCCGAACCGCGTTTCAACTTCGACAATAAAAGCTGGGTGCTGCCGTCCAGCGAGTCGGAATATCAGGAAGGCATCAATTCCCTGAGCCGCTACCAGTCGCGCCTGTCCGATCCGAACCAGAAAAACGCATTGTTCTACGCGCGCGCCGACAACCTCAATAACTGGCTGGGCGATGTCGGCACCCGTCTCGGGTCGCTGTCGCAACGGCTGTCGGCCAGCGTCGGTCGGGTCAAACTCAATACCGCGCTGAAAACCGAAGTACCCGCGGTTGGCGAAGTACCGCAGGTCGACGAGGAAGTCGTCGAGACACCGTGGATGCAGATCGACAACGTGTTCTACGAAGCACGCGGTCAGGCTTGGGCGCTGTCGCACCTGCTGCGCGCGATCGAAGTCGATTTTGCCGATGTGCTGGCGAAGAAGAACGCGACGGTCAGCGTGCGTCAGATCATTCGCGAGCTGGAAGCCTCGCAGGAACCGGTATGGAGTCCTATGATTCTCAATGGCAGCGGCTTCGGCGTACTGGCCAACCACTCGCTGGTGATGGCCAACTATATTTCCCGGGCCAACGCTGCGGTGATCGATTTGCGTCAACTGCTCAATCAGGGCTGATCAATGAGCCACAACGCCAGGGAGGCAGCCCATCGCGCCGCTTCCGATGCTGAACAGATCGCCTGGGTCGACGAGCACGACAACCTGCTCGGCGCCCTGGTGCGCTCCGATTTGCGCGAGCGCGGGCTGATTGGCCGTGGCACCTACATCATGCTGTTCAATTCCGCCGGTGAGCTGTGCGTGCACCGGCGCACGTTGAGCAAGGCGATCTATCCCGGATATTGGGACGTCGCCGCGGGCGGCATGGTCCAGGCGGATGAAAGCTATGCCGAGTCGGCGGCTCGCGAGCTGGAGGAGGAGCTGGGCGTCAGCGGCGTCGAACTCACCGCTCACGATCATTTCTACTTTGAAGACACCGGCAACCGGCTCTGGTGTTCGGCGTTTTCCGCCGTCTGGGACGGACCGCTGAAACTGCAGCCGGAAGAAGTCCTCGAAGCGCGCTTCATTCCCGTCGATCAGGTCATGCAGGAAATCTTGCACAAGCCTTATTGCCCGGACTCTATGGCCGCTTTGCAGCGCTATCTCAAGGCGCAGCAAAGCAACGTCGCAAAGAACACATGAATTGGCGCCGATTGGCACTTAGCAATCGCGATTTTTGCCGTTACACTGCGCGACCTTTTCAAGCTGCGCCGAGTCGTTTTCATAAACATTCGTTGCAGTAGCGCTGCCCCTGCCTGAGTGGGGCTTCGCGGTCGCGGACCTTGCCCAGGGTCGCGATCAGTCTTTGTCCTCCCGAGAGGATTGCCGGTGGCCAAAAAAGCCGCATCCTTCGCCGCCCTGGGCGGCCTGGTATTTTCTACCGACGCAGGTCGTCATTGTCCGGAATGCAGTAAACCGGTGGATGCCTGTATCTGCAAACAAACCGTGATCCCGGCCGGTGACGGCATTGCCCGCGTGCGTCGCGAAAGCAAGGGCCGTGGCGGCAAGACGGTGACCACCATCACCGGCGTGCCCCTGGCCGAAGACGCCCTCAAAGAGTTGGCGACGACGTTGAAAAAACGTTGCGGCACCGGCGGGGCGCTGAAGGACGGCGTCATCGAAATCCAGGGTGATCATGTCGAGCTACTCCTGGCTGAGCTGATCAAGCACGGTTTCAAGGCGAAGAAGTCCGGCGGCTAGCAGCCTCTGTGAAACCCTCCGGCGGCTTGATCCGGTTCTGCAGCGTTGCAGATCCGGCATCGTCGCCATGGTTTTCACAGAGCCTGTTCATGACCGGTTTCTAAACTCCACGCAGTCAGTGCGGTCTACCGCCGCACTGACGAACCGTCATTTTCATTCTTTAGACTGCGCCGGCCTGAACGACAGGCGACGCACTCTGACTTCTTTATAGGGGACTTCGATGTCCGTACGACGCACACGTAAAGACGATGGCAGCCAATGGACAGTTGCGGACAGCCGCAGCGTTTACGGGATTCGCCATTGGGGGGCCGGGTATTTCGCGATCAATGAAGCCGGTCGCGTCGAAGTACGTCCGAACGGTCCAAGCAGCTCGCCCATCGACCTGTTCGAGCAAGTCGACCAACTGCGCAAGAGCGGTTTGTCCTTGCCGTTGCTGGTACGTTTCCCCGACATCCTGCAAGACCGTGTCCGTCAGTTGACCGGCGCTTTCGATTCGAACATCGAACGCCTGGAATACCAGAGCAAATACACCGCGCTTTACCCGATCAAGGTCAACCAGCAAGAAGCGGTGATCGAGAACATCATCGCCACCCAGAATGTCTCCATCGGTCTGGAAGCCGGCTCCAAGCCTGAGCTGCTGGCGGTGCTGGCGCTGGCGCCGAAGGGCGGCACCATCGTCTGCAACGGTTACAAGGACCGTGAGTTCATCCGCCTCGCGCTGATGGGCCAGAAACTCGGCCACAACGTATTCATCGTCATCGAGAAAGAATCCGAAGTCGGCCTGGTGATCGAAGAAGCCGCCTCGCTCAAGGTCAAGCCACAGGTTGGCTTGCGCGTGCGTCTGTCTTCGCTGGCCTCCTCGAAGTGGGCGGACACCGGTGGCGAAAAATCCAAGTTCGGTCTGTCCGCGGCGCAACTGCTGTCGGTGGTCGAGCGTTTCCGCGCCGCCGGGCTGGATCAGGGCATTCGCCTGCTGCACTTCCACATGGGCTCGCAGATCGCCAACCTGGCCGACTACCAGCACGGCTTCAAGGAAGCGATCCGTTATTACGGCGAGTTGCGCAACCTCGGTCTGCCGGTCGATCACATCGACGTCGGCGGTGGCCTGGGTGTCGATTACGACGGTACCCACTCGCGTAACGCCAGTTCGATCAACTACGACATGGACGATTACGCCGGTGTAGTGGTCGGCATGCTCAAGGAGTTCTGCGACGCGCAGAGCCTGCCGCATCCACACATCTTCTCCGAAAGCGGCCGCTCGCTGACTGCTCACCACGCCATGCTGGTGGTGCAGGTAACCGACGTCGAGAAGCACAACGACGAAATCCCGCTGATCGAGAACAAGGAAAGCCTGCCGGAAACCGTGCAGTGGCTCGTTGACCTGCTCGGCCCGACCGACATCGAAATGGTCACCGAAACCTACTGGCGCGCCACTCACTACATGAGCGACGTTGCCGCGCAGTACGCCGACGGCAAGCTGACCCTGGCGGAAAAAGCCCTGGCCGAGCAGTGCTACTTCGCCGTGTGCCGGCGCCTGCACAACTCGCTTAAAGCGCGTCAGCGTTCGCACCGTCAGGTGCTCGACGAGCTCAACGACAAACTGGCCGACAAGTACATCTGCAACTTCTCGGTGTTCCAGAGCTTGCCCGACACCTGGGCGATCGATCAGGTGCTGCCGATCATCCCGCTGCACCGTCTCGACGAGGAGCCGCTGCGCCGCGCGGTGCTGCAGGACCTGACCTGTGACTCCGACGGCAAGATCAACCAGTACGTCGATGAGCAGAGCATCGAAACCAGTCTGCCGGTGCACGCCTTGAATGAAGGCGAAGATTACCTGCTGGGCGTGTTCCTGGTCGGCGCCTATCAGGAAATTCTCGGCGACATGCACAACCTGTTCGGCGACACCGATTCGGTGAACATCTACCAGAACGCCGATGGCAGCGTGTACCACGCCGGCATCGAGACCCACGACACTATCGAAGACATGCTGCGTTACGTGCACTTGTCGCCGGAAGAGCTGATGACGCATTACCGCGACAAGTGCGCCAGTGCACGCATCAGCGCCAGCGAGCGCACGCAATTTCTCGATGCCTTGCGTCTGGGCCTGACCCGCTCCTCCTACCTGTCTTCCTGAGGCCAGGTGGCGATCTCGCCGGGTTGTCTGAAACTTTCCCGCAAGCTGCGGAAAATTCGGATGATCCGGTGGGATGTCTCCCAAAATCTGCGCGAAATGCTTGCCGGTCCCGGCCAGCAAAGTCATCCGGTCTGCTTTTCGCGTAGGTCATTTCCTAAGTTGTACTTCAGCTC
This sequence comes from Pseudomonas sp. 15C, assembly GCF_055484735.1. Taxonomy (NCBI): domain Bacteria; kingdom Pseudomonadati; phylum Pseudomonadota; class Gammaproteobacteria; order Pseudomonadales; family Pseudomonadaceae; genus Pseudomonas; species Pseudomonas sp. 15C. The sequence continues at coordinate 76,237 of NZ_JBUDGD010000020.1, forward strand.
TCTACTCGGCCATGGCTCTCGGCGAGAATCGCCGGCCGCCCCTCCTGTAGAGATCCGCCCATGTTCGATCCAGTCAACGAGTCGTCGTTTCGTCTCGATGTAGCGGGCCTGTCCGACCCTTTCGAAGTCCTGGCCTTCACCGGTACTGAAGCTCTCAGCGAAGCCTTCACGTTCGAGATCGATGTCTTGATCGACGATCCGCACCTGGACCTCGCCGGCCTGCTGCATCGTTCGGCTTTCCTCTGTTTCGGGCCGTCGGGGGAGGGCGTGCACGGGCAATTGCAAAGTCTTGTCCAGCATGAACATGACCCCGGCCTGCGCTTGAGCCGGGTCCGGCTGGGGCCGAAACTCGCCTGTCTGGCCCTGCGCCTGAGTCAGCGCATCTTTAGTGGCCGATCGGTGCCGCAGATCCTCGAACAAGTGCTCAGGGAACACGGCATCGTCGGCAACCAGCGCCGCTTCGAACTGCGCCGCGACTACCCGACCCGCACGTTCTGCACGCAATACCGCGAATCGGATCTGCAACTGCTGCAGCGTATGTGCGCGCAGGCGCAAATCCACTATTACTTCGAACACCAGCGCGACCGGCATTGTCTGGTGTTCACCGATGACCCGGCGCAGATGCCACTGGCCGGTGCAGCGCGGTATCAGTGTGAAGACGACGAGCAGCACGCTGCACCGGCACTGCGCCAATGGCGATTGCACAAGGCGTTGCAGTCCGGACAGTCAGGGCTGCAAACCGTGGAGCACGCCGAGGGTCATAGCGACCTGGCCGCGTTGCGCAGTGGGCATTGGCTGCGTCTGGCCGGCCATCCCTTCGCCGAATGCAATCGCCAATGGTTACTGACGCGCATTGAGCATCGCGCCGATCCTGCCCTCGAACCGCCTTATACCAACCGCGTATTCGGCGCGGTGCAGTTGCCGAGTCCAGCACTCAGTACAGCCTCGCGCGTGCGCATGCACAGCCTGCAACGGGCCTGGGTGGTGACGGTCGATGAGCCACAGCCCGATCATCAGCGACCGGTAGCCGTGCAGTTCGACTGGCTCTATCAGGGTGAAGGCGCTGCGCCGAGCCACTGTTGGCTGCCACTGGCACCCTCGCTGGCGCAGTCGTCCATGCCCGCGCTGAACGATGGCGTCGAAGTGGTGGTGAGCTTTTTCGAGGGCGACCCGGATCAACCGATGATCAGCGGTGTGCTGCAGCCATCGCTCGCCGCGGTGGAGGATGACGCTGACCCACCGCCGCTGCCTGACAGCCTGGAAAGTCATGGGCTGCTGCAACTGCTGATGAGCGCTGAGCCATTGCTGTTGCTCTGCCTGATCCCGGGAGGCGGAAGTTTCAGTCATTGTGCGCAGGCGGTGTGCAGTTGTCGGCTGGTCACGGCGCTTGAACAGAGCGGCGCAACATGACGGGCGCCCAGCCCCAGACGCAGTGGCTGTTGCTCGACAGCCTGGATGCCCCGCAGGCCTTGCCAGTGTTGCGCCAGGCGTTCAGCGCCGTCCGCCGATTCAGTCTGTTCGACGGCACCGAGTTCGAACCGGTCAGTGGGCACGGGCCGCTGCTGATCGATCTGAGCGAATGCCCGGCCCTGACCGCATTGTGTCACCGCGACCCGAATACGTGGCGCGGGCTGTTGCTCACCAGCGAGGTGTCGGCGCAACAGATGCTTGGCCATTTGCAGCGCATGCTCACCGTGTCGTTCGGCCTCAGCCACCGCGCCTTGCTCAGCTATTACAACCGGGAGACCGCGAGCTATTTCTTCGATGCCTGCGATGCTGCCGAACTGAGCCGCTGGCTTGGGCCGATCCGCCAGTTGCGCTGGTTCGGCGGCACCTGGGCCGACCGGGCGATCGGCAGCCAGGGCTGGCAACAGTTGCGCAATCCGGGGCTGGCCGTCGAGCCACTGAACATCGAAGAAAACCTGACCCGGCGCCAGCGCGAGCGCCTGCAAACCTGCTTGCTCGAACAGCACATCTGGCGCTGGAGCCAATCGCTGGGAACCGAATACGCCACCATGGCCTCCCATGTCCAGCAAGGCCTGGCGCTGGGCTTCAGCGACCGCAGCGTGCTCGATGGCTGGTTGTGGCTACGCTTGTTGCATCCGCGGGCGGCGCTGGTGCCACCGCCGGTGGGGCTGACCCAGCAACAACGGCTTGACCATGTGCGGCGCCAGTGGCGCGGTGATCAGCCCTGAGACGAGGTTCCGCGCAGATGGCAGGTTTATTCCGGCAAGGGTTTGGCGCAATGCTCGGCAGCCTGTGGCTGCTCGCGCTGTGCGCGTGTTCGCCCGTGCAAGTGCTCAATGCACTGACGCCGGACAGCAGCTACAGCAAAACCGCAGGCATCGCTTATGGCGACGATTCGCGACAGAAGCTCGATGTTTATGTGCCGCGTACGGCATTGTCGGATGCGCCAGTGGTGGTGTTTTTCTATAGTGGCAGCTGGAACAGCGGCTCACGGAGTGACTACGCTTTTGTCGGCGAAGCGCTGGCATCAAAAGGCATCGTCGCGGTGGTGGCGGATTACCGTTTGTACCCACAGGTGCGTTATCCGCTGTTTCTGCAGGACGGGGCCCGCGCCGTGGCGTGGGTTCGCACGCATATCGGTGAGTTTTCCGGTAACCCGCAAAACCTCTATCTGATGGGGCATAGCTCGGGCGCCTACAACGCGGCGATGCTCGCGCTGGACGGCGAGTGGCTGGCGGCGGTGGGCTTGGCGCCCACGGATTTGCGCGGCTGGATCGGGCTGGCCGGGCCGTATGATTTTCTGCCAATCAAGAACCCTGCCGTGCGCCCGGTGTTCTTCTGGCCGGATTCACCGCCGCAGTCGCAGCCGATCAACCACGTCAGTCGCGGTGCGCCGCCTGCGTTGCTGATTGCGGCCCGTGAAGATGATCTGGTCAACCCGACGCGCAACACCGGCGGCCTCGCCGACAAGCTGCGCGCCGCCGGTGTTCCGGCGCAGGATCTGTATTACGCGCGACCCAACCACATCACTTTGGTCGCGAGCCTGTCACGGCCGTTGCGGCGCCTGGCGCCGGTGCTCGATCAGGTGGTCGGCTTTGTCCGCCATACGCCGACTCAGTGAACGCCGCCGTTGAACCAGCCATCGTTGCGCTTGAGCCACCAGCCCTGCGTGCCGAGGGTGAGGCTGCGCAGCACCATGAACAGCAGGAAAGATATCCACAGCCCGTGATTGCCCAGACCCTGCAACGCCCAGGCGAACGGCACAAGCAGCACAACCGTGATCAGCATACCGTTGCGCATTTCCCGCGCGCGGGTCGCGCCAATGAACAGGCCGTCGAGCAAATAGCTCCACACCGCAATCAGCGGCAGCACGGCGAGGTACGGCAGGTAGATGAACGCGGTGTCGCGCACGCTCTGAATGTCGGTCTGCATCTCGATGAACAGGTGCCCGCCGAGCAGAAACAGCACGGCAAAACCGAGGCTGGCGATCAGCGACCAGCCCCCGGCGATCACCAGTGAACGCCGCAGGGCGAGCCGGTCGCGGGCGCCGATGGCGTGGCCGCACAAGGCTTCGACGGCATGGGCGAGGCCGTCGAGTGCATGAGCGGTCAGCAGCAAGCCGTTGAGCAGCAGCGCATTGGCCGCCACGGTCGCATCGCCCAGTCGCGCGCCTTGCACGGTGATCATGAAAAACACCGATTGCAGCGCCAGGCTGCGAATGAAGATGTCGCGGTTGACTGCCAGCAACGGGCGCCAGCTCTGCCAGCGTTTCAATGCGGGCCAGACGATGTGCCCCGGATACGCGCGCAGCGCCTTGCGTGTCAGCAACAGGCCGAGCAGGGCGCCGCTCCATTCAGCAATCACCGAGGCCCGCGCCGAACCGACCACACCCCAGTCCAGGCCCATGACGAACCACAGATTAAGCACGATGTTAATCAGATTGGTGGTCAGTAGAATCGTCAGCGGCGCCCGAGCATTCTGCGTGCCGAGGAACCAGCCGACCAGCGCATAACTGGCGAGCGCCGCGGGCAGGCCGAACAGCCGCGTATGGAAGAATTCGCGAGTGAGTTGCTCCAGCTCTGCCGAAGGTTGCATGAAGTGCAGCGCGACCCCGCTCAACGGCACGCCCAACGTGCCAAGCAGCAGCGCCAGGCCCATCGCCAACAGCAATCCCTGCAACAGGATCTGCCGCAACGCCGCGCCATCGCTGCGCCCGGCGGCCTGCGCGGCAAACCCGGTGGTGCCCATGCGCAGAAAGCCCATGGCCCAGGCCAGAAACGTATAAAGGCTGGCGCCCACCGCCACCGCGCCCAGTTGATGAGCGTGCGGCAAATGGCCGATGACGGTGCTGTCGACCAGCGCCACCAGCGGCACGGAAATATTGGACAAAATCATCGGCGCGGCAAGCGCCCAGACCTTGCGGTGGGTCAGGCGGTCGCGCCAGTCGGCAATCAGAGTGGACATGCAGGCTCCTTCGGGGAGCCGCATTGTAGCGATTCATGAGACCTGAAACGCGATCCCGTGTAGGAGCGAGCCTGCACGCGAAGGCGTCAGTTCAGGCGAATCATTGGTGACTGACCCACCGTTATCGCGAGCAGGCTCGCTCCTACAGGCGTTGTGCTTTCAATGAATAATCCAGCTGAGCAACCATAAGCCCAGCAACAGCCAGATGATCCCGGCAATGATCGACGCGTTCATGAACGCGCGAATGGCCGACCACAACAGCATCAAACCGACGATCAGCGCGATGATGCTGATGATCGAAGTGTCCATCCCCAGCGTGCGGGAGAGCCCCTCGACGAAGTTGCCTCCGGCGTTGCTCAGCAGGTTGAACAGGCCGCTGAGCCCATCGACGATAAAGCGGATTACCGAACCGAGCACCTGCCCGAGCCATTCGAAAAAGCTTTCTACCTGCATGTGTGCGTCCTGATGAAAGAGCTGAGCCTTGGGCCACAACGGTAGTGGCCGAGTTCCCTGCATCATAGAAGGTTTACCACAATCCTGTAGGAGTGAGCCTGCTCGCGATGGCGTCGTGTCAGGCAAATCAATTTCAATGACACGACGCCATCGCGAGCAGGCTCACTCCTACAAAGATCAAGAGCGCCGCGCTTGCCTTCAGCCGTTATCCCCCCGAAGCTATACGCCTTCAGGAGAGCCCGATGAACCTTGTTGAACTGACCGAACGCCTGCACGCCATTCGCGACCGCAATGACTGGCGACAATTTCACAGCCCGAAGAACCTGGCGATGGCCGCCAGCGTCGAGATGTCCGAGCTGGTGGAAATCTTCCAGTGGCTGACTGAAGACCAGTCGCGCCAGTTGCCCGCCGACCAGCTTGCCCACGCCGGGCAGGAAATCGGCGATATCGTCCTGTACCTGTTGTTGCTGTGCAGCGAGCTGGGGTTGGACATGAATGAAGTGGTGCGCGCCAAGCTCGCCGACAGCGAACGGCGGTTCAGTTGATGGGCGACCGGCATTTCGATCAGTTGGCGACGCGTTTCGCCGAAAAAATCTACGGCGGCGCCAAAGGCGCGATTCGCCTCGCGGTATTGCAGGCCGATCTGTCCGAAGCGCTGCCCGACCGTCCGTTGCGCGTGCTCGACATCGGTGGCGGGCTCGGCCATATGTCGCTGTGGCTGGCCGAACGCGGGCACGACGTCACGTTTACCGAACCGGCCGAGCCGATGCTCGAAGGCGCCCGCCAGCGTTTCGCCGATGCCGGGCAACGCGCCACTTTTATCCAGGCACCATGGCAAGCGCTGCCCGACCAGCTCAGCGAACCGTTCGATCTGGTGATCTGCCACGCCGTGCTCGAATGGCTTGCCGAACCTCACGCCATTCTGCCGGTGCTGCATCAACTGACCCGGCCCAGTGGCTGGCTGTCGCTGGCGTTCTACAACCGCGACGCGCTGATCTACCGCAACCTGCTCAAAGGCCATTTCAAGAAAATGCGCAAGAACGTCATGGCTGGCGAAAAGCAGAGCCTGACCCCGCAGCAGCCGCTCGATCCGCGCGAGTTGGCAACGCAACTCGACGGTCTGTGGCAGGTCGAAAGCCAAAGTGGCGTACGGGTTTTTCACGATTACATGCCGGTGGAATTCCAGGCCCGCGCCGACCTTGCGGATTTGCTCGAGATGGAGCTCGCCCACCGCCGTCATCCAAGCTTCGCCGGGCTTGGGCGATACTTGCACTGGATCTGCCGGCCGATCTGATCGGAGCGCGTCATGAAAGCTCAATCCGGGTTGTTGCTCATGTGTCTGGGGTTGGCCGCCTGTCAGGGCAGCAACCCTTACGTGGCGCAATCGCGGCCATTGCCGCCGGCACCACCGCAAGCCGCCAGCACCTTCGACCGCAGTGCCTATCCGGCGCCGCCGCGTGATTACGCGCGCTACCGCAGTTGGGCCTGGCGCAACGGCCAGCTGCCGCCGGGCACGGTGTGGGCGGACTCGGCGCAAGTCGCCGAAGCGGTCAGCAATGCTCTGGATCAGCGAGGTCTGCGCCCGTTGCGCGACAACCGCCCGGCGGATGTGCTGGTCAGCGCGAACTTGCGCATGGAAACCCGCTTGCGTCAGGTCCGCGACGACTACGGTTATTACGGTGGGTATGGCGGCTACGATCGCTACGGGCGTGGTTACGGCATGTACAACAGCGTGCCGATCGTGCGCACCTATCAAGAGCAGGTCGTGGTAGTCCAGGTCGATCTGTTCGATGCCGGAAACGGTCAGCCGGTGTGGAGTGCCAGCGCCGAAACCGCCGCCACCGGTAATCAGATCGAGCGCAGCGATGCGATTCGCGAGGCTGTGGAAAAGGCCTTGGCGGCGTATCCTCCGGGTTGACTTCGCAGCATTCGCAATTCCTGCAGGTTCATGTCTTCATCCGGAGAAAAACCATGTTCCGCCGTCTCGCTCTACTCGCCATGGCCGCATTGCTCAGCGCTTGCGCGGCTAACCAGGTCAATCACGATTTCGACGCCAGCCGCGACTTCGCCGCCTATCGCAGCTGGAGCTGGAAAGACCCCGCCCTGCAATATCGCCCTGACGATCCGCGGATCAAGAGCGACCTGACCGAGCAACGTATCCGCCAGGCGGTGGCCGATCAACTTGATCAGCGCGGTTTGCGCCCGGCGCCTGCGGGCGCCAGGGCTGATTTGAACGTGCAGACCTACTTGATCGTCGAGGACCGCCAACAACAAGTGACGACCAACTATGGCGGCGGTTGGGGTGGTCCGTGGAACGGCTACTGGGGCGCGCCGATGTACAACGAAACGCGCAACATCACCTACAAGGTGGCGACCGTCCAGGTCGATCTGCTCGACGGCAAGGACGGCAAACTGGTGTGGCGCGGCAGCGACGAGCAGATGCTCGCCAGCCGGCCGAACCCGGAAGACCGCAGCAGTGCAATTCGCGAAACGGTGACGCGGATTCTGAGCAACTATCCGCCGCGTTGACCCAAGATCGACATTCCCAATGTGGGAGCCAGCCTGCTGGCGATGACGGCGGCACATCCTGCAGCGATGTGCCAGACCCACCGCCATCACCAGCAGGCTGGCTCCCACAATGTTTCAGGGCGCAGCGCAAAGTGCACAGCCCCCAGCCCCGTCTACACTCACCAGCACCCACAGGAGGTCACGGCAAAGGAGTGCGCCATGTCGCCTCGTTCGCGATTCAACGGCCCGGCCCGGCAACGCGGGGCGATCGGGTTGATGGCGGCGGCCACGCTCAGCCTGGCGGTGGTCATGCTGTTGCTGGTGGTCGACAGCGGCCGCTTGTATATGGAGCAACGCAAGTTGCAGCGCGTGGTCGACAACGCTGCGCTTGAAGCGGTCAGCCGTGGCGGCACTTGCCTGCCGGGCCTGAGCGCGGCCAATTACGCCGGGCAAAGCGCGCTGCGCAATGGCTACATCGTCGACGCCAGCAACACCCTCGCCACCACCTGCGGCACCCTGCTCACGACAGCGACCGGGCTGCGCACCTTCAGCGTGGATGCCACGCAAGCGGTCGCGGTGAAAGTCGCCGCCAGTCGCACCGTCACCAGCAGTTTTGCCGGTGGCGTGCAGGCGTTGTTCAGCGCCAACCCGGTCAGCCTCAATACCACGCTGAATGCCTCGGCAGTGGCCGCCAAGCCGCAGCCGACCGTGGCCCAGCTGAATATCCGCAGTAACCTGGCAACGATCGACACGGCGCAATCGAACATTCTCAACCCGCTGTTTTCCGGCCTGTTGGGCGGTAACGTCAACCTCACTGCGCTGGGCTGGGAAGGCTTGCTCAACACCGATATCAACCTGCTGAAATACCTCGATCAGTTGGCGATCAATCTCAACGTCACCGCCGGTGATTACACGCAATTACTCAATACCCAAACCAGCGTCACGCAACTGATTCAGGCGGCGGCGACGGTGGTGCAACTCGGCGGCGCGACTGCCCAGGTGACTACCGCACTGGGCCAGTTACAGGTGGCGGCGATCAACGCGGCACCGATCAGACTCGGCGACATCCTGCAATTGCAGACCGGCACTACGGCGGCGGGGCTGGACGCGAATCTGCAACTGCTGCAACTGGTTCAAGGCGTGGTGCAACTGGCCAATAGCAAGAGCGCGGTGGCGGCGACGTTGCCGGTCAGCGTGCTGGGGCTGGCGAATGTCACGGTGCGGGTCAAGGTGATCGAGCCGCCGCAGCTTTCCGCGATTGGCGATCCGGCACGCGCCAGGCTCAATCCGCTGGGAGCTGACAGGATTTATGTGCGCACGGCGCAGGTGCGTACGATGCTTTCGGTGAATCTTCCGGTGCTCTCCGGTGTGACTGGACTGACCAATGCGGTGCTGGGACTCGTTGGCGGATTGACCCCGACACTCAACGCGCTGCTGAGTCTGAATCTGGTTGGCACGCTTAATTCAGCGCTGTGCCTGCTGGGTGCGGGTTGTGAGCAACTTGATCCACTATTGCTGCCATCGCCACGGATCGATATCAGCCTCGACGCCGGCGGCGCGAAAAGTTATGTAACTGATTACAGCTGCCCGACTGGCACCAGCGGCACCAAGAGCCTGACCGCGCATACCGTCACCTCGCTGGCCGACCTCAAGCTCGGCAAGATCGACCCGATCAACGCTTTTTCTTCCGCCGCCCAGCCGACCGTCGCGCCCTTGCCATTGATCGACCTGGGCATCGTCACCTGCCACAAGATCCTCTTGCTCGGCACCTGTAATCCCGCCACTCACGTTCCATTTGGGGCAGGGGGCATCGGCATCAAGCTCGACACCAGCGTCGCGCAGAACTCGCAAGACCTGGTGTTCTCCAGCACCACGCCGTTCGCCGCGCCGGCCAACCTGAAAATGCCGCCGAGCGTGCTGCCCGCCGTGCCGACCAGCAATCTCGTCGGCAGCCTGTCGAATACGCTGGCGGGGATCAATCTGATTGTCTACAAACCAGTGGGCAGCAACCCGCTGGGTGCGATCATTACCGGCGTCGCTTCGTTGATCAGCGATGTCACCAACCGTTTGTTGCCAGTCGTGACCAGCACCATCAGCCCATTGCTCGATCCCTTGCTCAACAACCTGCTCAAAGGCCTGGGCATCAACCTGATGGACGTCAAGGTCGGCGCCAACATGACCTGCGGCCAGACCGGCAAGGCCTATCTGGTGATCTAGGCGTCGCTGGCAATCGGCAATTCGATGCAGAACCGCGCGCCCTCCACCGAGTTGCGCACGCTCAAGCGGCCACCCATGTTGTCGATGATGCCGTAGCTCACCGAGAGCCCCAGGCCGGTGCCGACGCCGATTGGCTTGGTGGTGAAAAACGGCTCGAAAATACGCTCGAGCAAACGCGCATCGATGCCGCCGCCGTTGTCCTCGACCCACAGCCGCACATGCTGCTCATCGCGTTCGACATACACCGAGATCCATGGCTTGAACGCTGATTCCTTCTCGCGCTTGCTGAGCAATGCGTCACGCGCGTTGACCATCAGGTTGATCAGCACTTGCTCCAGTTGATCGACGTAGCCGCGCACCTGAACCTCGAACGTGGTCTCGCTGATGCGCAGGTCCACGCCTTTGCCACGCATGCCTTCGGCCAGTAGCGATAACGTACCTTCGATGGCGTAAGCGGGGTTGAACAGTTGTTGCTCGATTTCCGAGCGCCGGCCAAACACGCGCATGTGATCGACCACTTTCGCCGCGCGCTGCACTTGCGCGTCGATGCGGTTGAGCTTGTCGGTCAGGTAGTCGATCTGCACGTCACCGTTGCCCAGACGTTTTAGTACGTTGACGATGGCCATGCGCATCACGTTCAGCGGCTGGTTGATTTCATGGGCCAGGCCGGTGGCCATTTCGCCGAGGGTGGCCATTTTCGCGCTTTGCGTGAGTTGTTGCTGCGAGCGGCGCAACTCGGTGTTGTCGCGGCCCACCGCTTGCACCTCGATCAAGCGACCCTGTGCGTCGAACACGCCGCGATCGGACCACACCCACCAGGCGTGTTCGCGGCCGGGCAGTTGCAGGCTGATCTCAGCGGTGCTTACCGGTTGCTCCGGGGTCAGCGCGGCGAGACGTTGAACGAACGCGCTGCGCTGCTCGTCGGACATCCAGCTGCCGAGATCGACTCCCGGGAGTGCCTGCGGCGCGCATTCCAGATACGTCGCCAACGGGCGGTTGCCGAAGGTCAGAATCAAGTCAGGGCGATAGCGACAGATCATCGCCGGCGAATCCTCGACCAGAATCCGGTAGCGCTCTTCGCTGTTTTTTACCTGCTCGGCGGCCAGCGTCGCCTCGGTGACGTCCAGCCACAACCCCACCGCTTCGACCGGCAGGCCAAGGTCGTCGCGCAGCAATCTGGCTTCGTCGAGCAGCCAGTGATAACTGCCGTGACGGTCCCGCAGGCGATAACGCCCACGCACCGACCCTTCGCGCAGCAACTGACGCGTGCGCTGAAAATACAGGTCGCGATCGTCAGGATGGATCATCTCGATCAGCGCGCCATCGCTGCAATCGGCCAGGCTCCAGCCGAGCAACGGTTGCAGGCTGGCGCTGAAAAACGTCGGGATCAGTGCGCCTTCGCTGTACTGCTGAACGTAAATCACCGCGGGCGAACTGGCGATCAGGTTGTCCAGCCGTGCGTGTGCGGCGGCGGCGCGTTGCTGCTGGTTCTGGATGTCGCTGATGTCGAGCATGAACCCGACCACCCGCCGATGGGTGCCGTTACCGATGGCCTGGCCTTGCACCCGATACCACGCCGCGGGCTGCGCAGGCTCGCGGCCGGCCAGGCGCACCGACAGCGTCAGGGTCTCGCCGTGCTGCTGCAAGGCGTGCAGGCGGCTGCGCAACTCGTCGCGGTCGGCGGGATGGATCTGCGCCAGCCAGTCTTCAAGGGCTGGTTCGCCAGTGTCCAGCTGCAGCGCGGCGGCCAGCGTGGGGGCCAGTTGCACGCGCTGGCGCTCGGCGTAAATTTCCCACCAGCCGCTGCCCAGCAGGCTTTGCAAGGCTTCGACGCGCTCCAGTTGCAGCTGATGCTGGTGTTCGCGCAGACGCCCCAGCAACGGGCCGGCGAGGGCGCCGAGCAGCGCCGTCCAGTCGCGTTCGTTCAGGTACGGCGCGGCTGTCTCGACAGGGTAAAAAGCGCAAAGCAGCCAGGCGACCACGCCACGTTCATCGCTGTACGGCACGGCGAAACCTTCGGCATTGCCGAACAGCGCCTGCACCCGCGAGTGCTCATCGAAACCCGGCTGCCCGCCGATCCGCTGCGGCGTCGCGCCGCTCAGGCTGTCTAGCGGCGTGCCGAGATGCTGGCCGTCGTCCCAGAGGTTCGGCGCATCGTGAGCGCGATACTGTCGATAAACCTGCCAGCCCTCTTCATCGTCATCGAGCAAGGCCAGCGCGACACAAGGGATGTGCCAACGCTGCGCGATCACTTGCAGTTGTTCGACGACGACCTCCGGCAAACGCGTCTGGCTGCAGGCACGCACCTGCTCGCTGATTCGCGCGGCAATCGATTGGCACGCGTCGCGCTGACGCGCTTGCTGGCGTTCAAGCAACAAGTCGCCGATATCGATCAATTGCAGCAGCCAGCCTTGGCCCAGCGGCTGCACCCAGCCGCGCAGGTGCAAGGTCTGCTCGCCGAGGCCGGAGAAGTCGAGATCGAGCAACAGGCCTTGCCACTCCCTGGGGCGGCCTTCGATAGCCAGCGTGCTTTGCGCTTGCACGTAAGTGCTCAGCGGCAAGGGCTTGTCGTGGGGTTTGTGCTGCGCCAGCAGATGCCGCAGCGGCCCGGCCATTTGCACCACGCCACCGTCGTCGTTCAGGTAAAGATGCAAACCACTGGCGGGCGAGCCGAGCCGGTCGGGCAATTCGTGGGCGGCGAATGTGGTGCGTTTGAGCAAGCGCCCGAAGAGCTTGTCGCCCGAGGTCAAAATTGCAGGCTCGAGGTAGCGGTCAGATGACTGGGCAGACTGGGGACCGGGCCGATGCCCGGCACCAGCAGAAACGGCATGACCTGATTGAGCTTGCTGACGGGGTAACTCACTTGCACTGTCAACAGACCGGTCCCGCTGTATTGGGCGCTGGTATCAACGCCAACCACCAGATTGAAGACCGGCGGAATCCACGACAATTGCTGGGTCAGCGTCGCGTTCGCGGTATTGATCACCACGGTTGAATAGTTGGGCGTGTTCGGATCGACCGCAACACTGCGGCGTACCGCTTCGGCCGTGGCCTGATTGAACGACTGCATCATCACCAGCGGCAGGCTGTAGCTGACCAGACCGTAAAACACCGCAAAAAAGATGATGAACACCAGAGCGAACTCAATCGCCACCGCACCTGTTTGCGACTTCCGGAAGGCGTATTTCATGAGTGCGTCTACCCTGACTGTCACTGCGTAGTATCAGCATAGAATCATTCAGCAAAAACGGACGGCTTTTAGCGGATGCACAGTTTTATCCTGTTGCTTTGGCTGGTGTTGTGCGCTGCGCAAGATGCGCGTCAGCGGCGCATTGCCAACGTGCTCACTTTGGGGGCTGCTGCGCTGGCGCTGGTTTATCTGCTGGTGACCGGCAACACTTGGCTGGGCGCGGAAGCCGGGCAGGGTGGCTGGGCGGTTCTGATAGCGCTGGGGCTGACTTTGCCAGGCTTTTTCATGGGGCGCATGGGCGCTGGCGATGTGAAATTAATGACAGCTCTCAGCCTTGCGACGAACGGTCTGTTTATTCTTTGGGTGTTTATCGGCGCTGGGATCGCCAGTGTGATGTGGATGCTGCTGGCGCCAAGACTCTGGCTTCATATGAGTCAAGGGCTTAGAGAGCGTTTGCGCTATCTGGCGCCAGACAAGTCAAAAAAGCTGCCATTTGCACCGTTTGTGCTGGCCGGGGCGATGTCTGTGCTGCTCTGGATTCATTGATCGCCAAGCGCCACTAGTCCTATGTACATAGTCGGAAAGTAGGTCTACTTTCAACTGGAACGGGTTATACCGCTAAACGCTGGCAGTACAGGAATGGTCAGCTTTGGCCCAGGGCAATGGAGTGGCACGTGAACAAGCTTACGTCTGCGGTGAAAATCCTTGTGGTCGACGATCAGCCGTTGGTGGTCGAGGAACTGTGCGAATTTCTGGAAAGCAGCGGTTACCGCTGTGTGCCGTGCCAATCCAGTCTGCAAGCGATCAACCGCTTCAGCGACGACGCCGAGATAGGCCTGGTGCTGAGCGATCTGCACATGCCGGACATGGATGGCATTCAGCTGATTCAAGAGTTGCAGCGGCTGGCTGGCAAGCATCGGGTGTTCGAGGCGATCATGCTCACCGGGCGTGCCGACAAGCAGGATGTGATCAAGGCGTTGCGTGCCGGGATTGCCGATTACTATCAAAAGCCGATCAATCTGGATGAGTTGCTTGAGGGCGTGCAGCGTCAGGAAGCGGCGCTGCAGGAGCGTCAGAAGAATCTGCATCTGGGGCATCTGAATCAGAAATTGCAGTTCTTGTCGGAGTCGATCGACGATCTTTATCAGGATCTGGACAAGGTGCGGCGCAGTCCGGCTACGGTTCGCGATGTGTTGGGCGGGGAGCCTGACGGGGGTGAGGCCCAGGAGACGCCGGCGCTGTTCAGTCAGTTGTCGCCACGCCAGCTCGATGTGGCGCGGTTGGTGGGCAAGGGGCAGACCAATTATCAGATTGCCTGTGAGTTGGGGATTACCGAGAACACGGTGAAACTGTATGTGTCGCAGGTGTTGCGGTTGACGCATATGCATAATCGTACGCAGTTGGCGTTGGCCTTGGCGCCCAGTGGTTCTGCGTTGCGGCAGCGGGTTACGGCGCATTGACCTTGGCGGCCTCAGGGCCGACCAGGCTTTGGTTGTTTTTGGGTGTATATCCGTTGCTTCGGGTGTTGCTTCTGGCGGTTCCGCTCTTACAGCGGGTCACCTTTTTCAAACGCCAAAAAGGTAACCCAAAACGCTTGCTCCTACGTACGGCCCTCGCAAGCTCGGGTCCCTTCGC